>DAOWNO010000007.1 GCA_030642525.1 Candidatus Aegiribacteria sp. | reverse complement strand
GTTTTGACATGATTCCTGTTTCCTCTTTTCTCTCTTTTACGTTATTACTCCGGAGAATCTATTTGAGGTGAAACAGTACTTGCTATGTTTTCGATTCGTTGCCTTGCTTCACCTAACTGTTCCAGATTCATTTCTATTCTCTCAAGACGCGCTTCTATATTTCTCCTTATTGCAAGGGAATCCTGCAAACTGGTAATCTCATCTCTTAGACTGTCCTTTTCTCCAGCTTCCATAAACCCAAAAGCAATAATGGCTGCCGCGGCAGATACCATCAGCACGAATAGAGCCAGTATTACCCTTATCAGATGAAGCTTCCACCCGCTTATATTAAACTGGCGATGTGTTTTACCCGAATTAGAAATGAAAGCCGCGGTAAAACCCTTCTCAGGCATATATAGCCCGCCCGTTCCGTTGCCGCATGCGGTAAACTAAGTCTGTGAGTTCTTGTTTGTCAATAAAGTCCTGCACTGTTAAAGCTCCTTAAGCAGTTCACTGATTTCATGCCTGTTCATCTTCATGCCGATACACGCCATAAGCAGCAATCTCAGCTTATGCCCCTGCATATCTCCCGCAAAGATTGCACCTTTCTGCTCCAGGTCAATTCCCCCTCCTGGATAATCGTAAACACCAAGCACTCTTCCAACGTAACATCTGCTTGAAATACAGACAACTGTACCTTTATCCACCGCATATTCAACGGCTAACGCAACATCTTCCGGAACGTTACCCCGTCCGAAAGCCTCTATTACCAGCCCCTTGTCTTTAGAGTCAGCACTGAATCTGATTTCTCTTGCTCCAAAACCTGATGCAATTTTCACAAGCCCTATGCTTCCTTTCATTGAAAGCTTTCCGGGCGGCAGATGAAGTCTCCATAAAGGCATTCGCTGCAGAAGAATCCTATCCTGGTCAACAAAACCCAGAGGTCCATAACCTGGGGAGGCAAAGCTGCTTACGTTGCTTGTATACGTCTTCGTGACTCTTCCTGCAGCGTGAATCTCATCGCCTAGAACTACTGTAACTCCCAACTTATGAACTTCAGGATTTGCAGCAACAAGCAGAGCTCCTCTGAGGTTCCTCGGTCCATCAACCCCAAGCTCTGCATGACTTCGCATTGCTGCCGTAAAGACTACCGGTATCTGTTTCTTAAGATATATATCCGCAAGAAAAGCACTTTCTTCCAGCGTATCCGTTCCGTGAGTAACGACAATTCCATCATATTTCCCACCGGATGCAAGCTCTTCAAGCCTGAGGCAGAGTTCTCCCATAATATCCGGTGTCATGTGCGGGCTTGGAATACTGCTGAATTTAGTTTGCGTAACCCTGACATTGGCTGGAATAATATCTCCATCCAGCAGATGCTGATTAATGTTGTCAGCAATAATCAGTCCTCTGCTCCCGGTTGTCATCTCGATTGTACCTCCGGTAGATACTAGAGCTATTTCCCTGACACCAGATCCGTTTTTGTCAGACATACCTGATGCCTTTGTTTTTCAATTTGGATTTAACTCCTATATGGTGAAGTAGACGTTCTTTGAGTCTGTCCGGACGATCCGCGAGAGATCTTATGTAAAGCCTTGCCTTACCATCTCCCCAGAGATCATCAATAAGCTGTATCAGTTCGCTGTCCCGGCTTACTGCTTCAAGTAGAGGGTGATGCGCTTCAACAAGAGCCAGAAGATCTCCGCGGGTTGAATCCTGCGTCCACCTGATCAATATTGCTACCGTGTTAGCGTTATCTCTGTATTTACGTCTCATGCCAAGGCTTATTGCTCCGGCCTCCGGTGCGGTTATAGCCCCTGTTCTGGCCCCGATCTCAAGGAAGAACTGTGTTATTGTTTCCACTGCATCTCTTGCTGTTTCGACGGGTGAAGATGGTTTGATCGCTTCCGAATTGAATATCCAGATATGTTGCAGAACCGATCTGGCAGATTGTATCTCCGAGTTTTTACGCTTCATGATTACACCTTCAACCGCTGCAAATATTCTTGCGTATTTCTTTGTGAATAGAATTTGTTCCCTTGATGTTTTTTCTCTGGTGATTCTGTCAAAAAGCATGTTGGTTATCTTTTTTTCGGGTATATATTTACTTACAGATTCGGATGTCTTTTTCGTTGCTTTTCTACGCCACATTAGCCTGTATATATTCTTTTCCAGATTTTTCTCCACCATATGAACGGTAAGTTTTTTTCCTTTATCTGTTTTCGAAAGTGATTTTTCCAATGCCGTAAAAATGATGGACGGTCTGAAAACCTCATCAGTGCCGAGATACCCTATAATCTCTACAAAATCGTCCATCATCTGTTCAATCTTTGAGAGACTTTCGTTGCTTGTATAGAGCAGAACGATATCAACAAGTACATTCTCCAGAGGGGAGAAGGCTTTGCTTCTCCAGTACCTGCATGGATTTTCTCCAGGAGGACAATCGCGAGAAAGAAAAAACTGCACTACTTTTTCAGGAATCTGTTTCTTCTCTCCGATATTTCCTCTTCCTTCCATTATTCTGAAAATATTTATCAGCTCGAAATCCCCCGCAACTTTTTGAAGCTCTGTAACTTCTTTTTTGTCGGGAGATACGGAGACTTTAAAAATAAGCTCCTCACACCCGTTTTCCAGAAATCCTTCAACCAGTTTTCTTCCTTCTCTTATTACTATTTTTCTGTGAAGTACCTGCTGGGTTACCGCTTTCAGAGAATCAATCGTATCTCTTAGTATTTCAGATGATTTGTCTCGGACAGCTCGCCAGGCATTCATCAGCTGTGATCCCTCGATATCGCTCTGAACTTCTGCTATAACAGCGCCGTTGTCGAGTTTTCGCACATATTCATCAATGAGCTTTTTCTCCAGTCTTTGCGACATCCAGGAAAGAAAAGTAGCTCCTGCAAGTTCTCCATGCATCGAACCAACGGCCAGTTCCGTAACATCTCGAAGATATGAAATCACCAGTTCAGGTTTGCCTGTAAGTATTTCTACAGAGTAAGGAATAGTCTCACCGAAAAACACCGACGCGGTTTTCAGCTGCCACAGAGCAACATTGCTGTCTTCCGTTTCCTTAAAAGGAATCATTCTTGTCAGCAATTCTTTCATCAGGTTACCGCTTGTCAGGTGTTCCGAAATTTCCGGATACTCAACCAGTGTTTTAACGAAAGCCGTTAATCCTCTTGAGAGAAATCTGCTGAATATTCTGTGGCCTGACTTCTCAAGCCAGACGGCCTGTTGAGAAAGAGTGTCACAAAGCGTACGGGCACAGTATATAAGATCGTTTGCGCTTTTCTCTTCTATGCCAGGTATCCTCAGAAGCCGATTCATTGATACATTAAGCGCTTTACTCCTGTCTTCTGCCCTGAAGAGTCTGCCAAGGATGGTTGTTTCTTCGATTCTCAGTTGCTCCAGACTCATTTCTCTATTGTATGTGGAGACGGCAGATGCAATTAACTCGCCGAAAATCAGTTCCTCTGCTCCAATCTCCTGAAAAAGAGGAGCTATCACTTTGTCCATAAAACGGCTTCGCAGAGATTGATTGGAAATTCTCCCCAGAGCCTCAACAACTTTCGTGCAGGAATCAATGCTTCCGTTGGCAAGAGGAGAAAGCCAGTGTGTCTGTTCTCCTTCAAGAAGTCTTCTGCTATAATTGTCATCCAGCAGATCAAGTATCATAACGAATGTCTCACTCTTGATAACATGCTCATGCTTCAATGGTTCATTGGTTGATCGAAGCAGCAGTATCAAGGCAGGAAGAAGCTTATCGAAATTGATTTCTGTTTCAGCAACCAGATTTTCCAGTGATTCCAGCGATATGGACGGATCATCCTGGCTCAGTACTGCATCCATAAGCCGGCCAATAGAATTAGTAACTCGTCTGATATCAGGTGGTTTATCTTTGCCCTCAAGGATTGAAAGAGCAACCGGTACGAATTGAAGATAGTATTCTGTCTTCAGTTTGTTATAAAAAGGTGTTTCCCGGCGTTCAGCCGACATCCTGGCAATTTCAATAATAAGACTGGTGTTTTCATTTTTCGAGCAAAGTGAGTATACCTCATCAAATACATTTCTCTCTGCTTTCCCTCTGCTGCTGAACAGCATCATATCGGCAATAGCCTGACCGTATTTAAAAGGGGAACCGTCTCTGACCGGTATGGCCATGATATCCAGGCACATGTCTCTTTCAGATCGTCTTGTAAGCGCTCTGATCGCATCCTCTGAAAGCAGTTCAAGTGTTTCTGAAAGCAAGGGCTCTTCCATCAAGCCGACAATATTTTCTATCTCACCGCGAATTGAGTCTTCAAGCAGATTTTGAAGCTGATCTGTTTCTTCCATACGTCCAAGAAATCCTGAAAGAATTTTGATAGACTCCATCTGTATTGAAAATCCCCTCAGCTTTCTCAGAAGAGATTCTCCATTTCTGCCAACAGCTCTCCACACAGGGAGGTTTTCGTTTCCGAGAAGATACCATCCTGTTTCCAGAGCAAAGTCAACCAGAGACTTTTCTGCAACAAGTGGTATCTCAGGTATTAGTTCCTGTGCTTTCTCAAGAGCACGTATGACATTTCCTCCTCCGATTCTAGTTCTCTCAAGGATGAAACCAAAACGTTCAGGCCATTTGAAACCCTTCAGTATCATGCTCCTGACAAGAGTCACGTCTCCCTGTGTTTCTGAAAGCACCTGAAAGACTCGATAAAGCAGGCTGAGGAATTCTTTGAATTTTAAGCCTGTACTCGGTCCTATCTGATTCCATGTCCAGCTGAGATGAAAGAATTCGAGGACGGCTATAACAACAGCAGACGATGGAAGGTTGCTCACGGCTGAGAACCATTCAGTTGCCATATCCTGCTCTACCGGAGGTGGTTCATTCATTCTTTCAAGGTTTTCGAGAAGAGTTTTGCCGTCACCTTTCTTAATTGTTGAGAGAAGGTATGCAAGAATTTCTCCCGCTTCTGGCCAATCCCTTGAAAACAGGGGTATATCGAAGATCTTGCCTCTTGCTGCAGGCTCTATAATTGATTTGTTCAGTGATTTCGAAGGAAGCGAAAAACCTTTTCCAACTTCCGGAGGGTGGACTGAGTAAAGCCCGTTCTCTTTGCTCCAGGATTCTATTTCTCGGACTATTTTTCTAACCTTTATTTCTGCTCCTCTGCTGGAACATGTTCATTCCCCGGTCGGACTACAGCGACATCAACGACCCTGTCATTATCCGGCAGATTCATAAGTCTCACTCCCATAGTGCTTCTTCCCATTTCTCTAATCTGCTCGACAGGTAACCGGATAATCATTCCCAGGGCTGAAACAAGAATTAGTTCATCTTCTTCTGTCACCTGTGTTATTGAAATTACCCGGCCATTCCGCTCTATATTACGGATGTTTATGACGCCGGTACTTCCTCTGTGAGTAAGTCTGTAATTTTCTGACCAGGTTCGTTTTCCAAATCCATTTTCAGTAACTGTAAGCACGCTTCCGGGTTCGTTCATGACAACCATACCCACGAGACTGTCATTACCAGTAACTTTTATTCCTCTTACTCCTCTGGTATATCTTCCCATGGAACGTATTTCTTTTTCACTGAATCTATTTGCTTTCCCGTTTGCCAGCGCAAGAAGAACTCTGCTGTTTCCGTTTGTCAACGAGGCACTGACGAGTTCCGCGTTCTCATCAAGTTTGATCGCCCATATGCCGTTCCGTCGTGGATGGCTGTAACTGGAGAGAGGGGTCTTCTTAATAATTCCATTGCTGGTCGACATCAGGATGAAGCGGTTTTCATCGAACTCCTTAACGCATACATTAGCGACCGGGCGTTCTTCCGGCTCGAGATCCAGAAGATTAACAATAGCTTTACCTTTACTGATTCTTCCTGCTTCTGGAATTTTATAGACCTTCAGCCAGTAACATCTTCCCTGATTGGTGAAAAACAATATGTAACTATGGTTGGAGGATACAAATATCTGATCAATTGAATCTTCCTCCTTCGTTCTTGCTCCTGTGATTCCCTTTCCGCCTCTGTGCTGACTTTTGTAGGTGTCCGTTGAAAGTCTCTTTACATACCCCTCGCGCGATAGGGTTATTACCATTTCATCATCGGGTATCAGATCTTCTATATCAAACTCATCTGCCGCAAATGGTTCTATTTCCGTTTTCCTGTCTTCACCGTATATCTCGGCAACTTCCTTTAACTCTTCCGACACAACCTTCATGCGTTCAAAGCGATTAGAAGCCAATAAGCGAAGTTTTTCAAGAAGAACCCTGAGTTCTTCATGTTCTTCTTCCAGTTCTTCCCGCTCCATTCCGGTAAGTCTTCTTAAACGCATTTCTAATATTGCCTGAGCCTGCATTTCGGAGAATTCAAATACTTCTATGAGCTTTTTCTTTGCTTCTTCGCTGCTTCCAGATTCTCTGATAACTCTTATTACATCTTCTATAACATCCTGAGCCTTTAAGAGGCCTTCAACTATGTGTGATCTTGCTTCCGCCTTTTTCAGGTCGAATGCAATCCTTCTCTCAATGACATCATGTCTGTGTTCAATGTAGTGATCAATCATCTGGCGAAGATTAAGCCTTACAGGTCTTCCTCCAGCCAGGGCAAGACTGTTAACTCCAAACGTTTTCGCGAGCGCTGTGTGTTTATAAATCTGGTTAAGTACTACTTCAGTTACAGCGTCTCTCTTCAGCTCTATCACTATCCGCATTCCGTCTCTGTCGGACTCATCACGAAGATCGGCTATCATCGTAATCTTCTTGTGTTTCACAAGGTTTGCTATATTCTCGATAAGTGAAGTCTTGTTAACCTGATAGGGAATTTCTGAAATTATGATTGCTTCCCTGCCTTTTTGTGTCACTTCCATAATCACTTTGCCGCGGACATGAATCAATCCCTTTCCTTTACTGTAAGCATCTCTGATTCCTCGAAGACCCATGATTATTCCACCTGTGGGAAAATCCGGTCCTCTGACAATCTCAAAAAGCTCTTCATCTGAAAAATCGGGGTGCTCTATGATCCTGCAGCATGCATCAATAACTTCTCTGAGATTATTTGGTGGGATATTCGTGGCCATACCTACAGCAATTCCAGACGATCCATTAACGAGAAGATTAGGTATACCGGCAGGCAGTATTGAAGGTTCTTTCAGGCGATCATCAAAATTTGGAACCATATCTACTGTTTCGCTATCGATATCGCGAAGCATCTCTCCGCCTATTCTGGACATTCTTGCTTCCGTATATCTGTACGCGGCCGCCGGATCTCCATCTATCGATCCGAAGTTGCCCTGTCCATCAATAAGCGGGTGTCTCAGCGAGAAATCCTGAGCCATCCGCACCATTGCATCATAGACAGCGGAGTCTCCATGAGGGTGATATTTTCCAAGAACATCTCCCACTACTGCAGCGGACTTCTTATATGGCCGCTTATACGTGAGTTTCTGTTCATACATCGAATATAGAATTCGCCTGTGTACAGGTTTCAACCCATCCCGCACATCTGGAAGTGCTCTCGAGACTATGACACTCATGGAATAATCCATATAAGAGCGTTTCATCTCCTCTTCTATGTCGATGATTTCTATTATTCCATCTGTACTGCCGTTCAAATGACCGCCTCCAAGCCTGTCTTAAGGCAATATTTATGCATTGTGATGCATTTTCTAAACATCCAGATTTCTTACTTCTGCAGCATGAAGCTGTATAAATTCACGTCTTGGTTCTACATCATCACCCATAAGAACCGAAAATATATGGCTGGCCTCCATAGTGTTCTCAAGGCGTACTTTAAGAAGCAGCCTTGTTTCCGGATCCATAGTTGTTGCCCATAACTGATCCGGATTCATTTCTCCCAAACCCTTGTATCGCTGTATTACCAAACCCTGATCTCCTAATTCCTTTATTATTCCTTTTCTTTCTTTCTCGTTGTAAGCGTAACGCTTTGTTTTACCTTTCTTTATCAGATACAGAGGTGGTTGAGCTATGTAAACGTAACCTCTTTCTATGAGTTCTATCATGTGTCTGTAAAAGAAAGTCAACAGAAGCGTGCGTATATGTGACCCGTCTACATCCGCATCGGTCATTATTATGATTTTATGGTATCGAAGACTGTTTATGTCAAAATCTTCTTCGATTCCGGTTCCAGCAGCAGTAATAATAGTTCTTATCTCATTGTTGTTTAGTACTTTACCAAGTTGTGCCTTCTCAACATTAATTATCTTGCCTCTAAGTGGTAGAATTGCCTGAAAGTATCTGTTTCTTCCCTGTTTTGCTGATCCTCCGGCAGAATTTCCCTCTACGATAAACAGCTCTGCTTCCTCGGGTTCATTCACGGTACAGTCTGCGAGTTTACCCGGCAGCGCAGCTGTTTCAAGAGCTGACTTTCTTCTGGTTAATTCTCTAGCTTTCTTTGCGGCCTGTCTTGATCTGTTATTGAGTATACATTTCTGCGCTATTTTTTTTGCGATTGAAGGGTTTTCCTCAAAAAATGTGGCAAGACCTCTGTTTACAAGAGACAGCACCGCTCCCTGTACATTCCTGTTTCCAAGCCTTGTTTTGGTTTGACCTTCAAACTGAGGGTCAGGGATTTTGACACTTATTACAACAACCAGTCCTTCTCTTACATCGCTGCCTGAAAAAGTATCATCCTTGTTTGTGAACATTCTATTTGCTGATGCATAATCGTTAAGAGTTCTTGTAAGCGCGGACTTGAGACCTGACAGGTGGGTTCCCCCGTCAATTGTATTGATATTGTTTACAAAGCTGAAAATATCCTCTTGAAATGCCTTGTTGTACTGAAGCGCCACATCAATTAAGAGAATTTCTTCATCTCCAAGCTCTATTTCTCCTTCAATTCTTACAGGGTCATGCAATGTATGATTTGCCTCGTTAATATAGGAAACAAAAGAACTCAATCCGCCCTCAAAACAGAACACCTCATTTTTTACATCATTCCCGGAGCGTTCATCATTTATAGATATTTTCAATCCTTTATTAAGATAGGCAAGTTCTCTCAATCTATTGGACAGAGTTTCATACTTCAATTCAGAAGTTTCAAATATTTCATCATAATCAGGCATGAATCTGATCTTTGTTCCCTTAAGCTCTGTTTTCCCCCGCTTTTTCTGTTCAGCCTGAGTTTTACCTCTTCTGTATTCCTGAAAATAGATATAGCCGTCTTTATGAATTTCTACTCTCAACCACTCTGACAGAGCATTCACAACACTTACACCGACACCATGCAAGCCTCCGGAAGTTTTATAAGCGGAGTTATCGAATTTTCCTCCTGCATGCAGTGTAGTCATTACAACTTCCAGGGCAGGTTTTCCTGTTTCGTGCATGCCAACAGGAATTCCTCTTCCGTCATCGTCAACTGAAATAGATCCATCGGCATGCAGTGTAACAAAAATCTCCGTGCAAAAACCTGATTGAGCTTCATCAATGCTGTTATCTACCACCTCCCATACCATATGATGAAGACCTGTCTGTGATGTTGAGCCGATGTACATGCTTGGTCTTTTTCTTACATGTTCAAGACCTTTGAGAACCTTAATAGAATCAGCGTCGTAATCTTTGTTTTGTCCGTCGTGTTCGATCAATACTTTTCTGCCTTCCGATTTTTCCAGGCATCAATGCTTTAATATCAGTAAAAAGCTCCTCACCTGAAATTTTGTTTAAATTCGAGATTATCTCTTCTTTCCTCAGCCTTATCTCCATTCCGGCAGCCGGGTGAAGAATCTTTACAAGAATTACAGATCTTTCACAGCCGGCAAGTATGGTTAATTCAGCAAGCTCTGCTCCTACAATATCATTCCAGCTGTCAAGGGTCTTTCTTCTCTTCTGGTACTTGTCAAGATCAAATTTCCTGAAGACATCAGCTATCAGGGTTTCTATTTTTTTCATCTGTCATCCTTGAGCCGGCCGCTGTTTTCATTAATCTTATTCAGTCTGGTTCACCAGTGTCTTAGAGAGTTTAACAGGCATTATAAGTGCAAGGTATGAGTCATCTCCTTCAGATTCTTCTTCATCGTTTATCAGAACTGCCGTACTACTGTCCTTCATCCTCATTACAATTTTCTCACAACTCATATTACGAAGAATCTCCATAAGGAAATTTCCGTTGAAACCAACCTGGAATGGAATACCTTCATACTCAGAAATAAGTGTTTCTTTAGCTTCTCCGGCATCTGCACTTTCCGCCTGAACAACTATTTTTTCTTTATCAAGAGAGAACTTAATCTGATGTGTTGATGGATTAGCCATAGTTTTAACGCGCCTGAGAACAGAAATAAGATTTTCCCTTTCTGTATGAAGAATACAGTCATTATCCCTGGGAATTACTTTTTTGTAAGGAGGATACTCTCCATCTATTGTACGACTGAATATAATAGTATTATTAAATTCAAACGATATTTGAGAACCCTTAAAACGTACCTTTACATCACCATCCGTAGAAAGTTTAGCAAAAAGATTAAGTGCTTTCTGTGTAACAAGCGCTTTAATAGAATAGTCAGATTTTATGCTCTTCAGTGTAATACAACTAAGTCTATGACCGTCAGTAGCGACCATCTCGAATCCATCTTTACCTATATCAAGCAAAGCTCCATTAAGAGTTGCTCTATAATCATCTTTTGCTACAGCATAAGATGTTTTTCTTATGGCATCAGAAAAAACATTGACCGGAACAATGCATGATTCCTCACCGCTCTTTGAAGGGAGAGAAGGAAATTGCTCACTTGAACTTCCACTGAGAGCAAATGATCCCTGGCCGCAGTTAATGGTAATCCTGTTACCTGTGGCACTCATTCTTACTTCTTCTTCAGGTAATTCACGAACAATTTCGTGAAGCTTTTTTCCTGGAAGAGTTATAGAACCAGTGGTTGTTATAGATGCAGGGATGATAGTTATTACAGTAGTATCAAGGTCTGTTGCAGACAGTTTCAGTTTGTCTCCTTCTGTTTCAAGAAGAATATTGGTTAAGTATGGAAGACTGCTCCTTGCAGGAAGCGCTGTTGCAACAGAGTTAAGGCCTTTCAGTAAATCGGAATGATTGACAAGAAGCTTGATCATAAGTTTTCCTCCGGCTTGATGAAAACAATTATAAGAGAACAATAATGATAGTTATTATACATGTGGATATGTAGACATGTCACGTGTTATGTGAACGCATGCAAGTTAAGGGATGTTGAAAAAATGTTAATAACTGAATAGTGAAATATGAGTTTTCAACAACAATGTATTTTCAACAGATTATCATTGCAATTTTCCACATATCAAATTGAAGTCAGTTTTCTTCTCAATTCTGATATAATTCTTTCAAGTTCGGGATCATGTTTTTTCAATTCATCAATTCTATCTATGGAATTCAGGACAGTTGAATGATCACGGCCGGAGAAAAAAGAACCTATTTCTTTAAGTGACATTGAAGTAAGTTCTCTTATCAGAGACATTGAGACCTGTCTTGGAATAAGAATATTTCGTTTTCTTTGTTTTCCCTTCAGCTGTCCTGGTGAAACATTGAAGTTCTCGGCTACAGCGGAAGTTATATTTCCTGCTGTAAGCCTTCTTGATATTGAACCGAGTGAGGAACGAATTTCTCTCTGGGCTATATCCATGCTTATTTCACAGTCTGTTAAACGGGAGATTGCAGAGAGCCTGTGTACAACACCTGCGAGCTGACGAACATTCTTTCTGATTGATGAAGCGATAAAGTCAAGGACATCATGTGAAACAGAGAGCTTTTCATCTCGGAACAGAAGCTGAAGAATAGCCAGTCGTGTTTCATACTCAGGAGGTTTTATGTCTGCTACAAGTCCCCATTGAAAACGGCTGATAAGCCGTTCATGAAGATCCTGAAGCTCATGAGGTGGTCTGTCTGAAGTAAGTACTATCTGTTTACCATTCTGATGAAGTTCATTGAATCTGTGGAAGAACTCTTCCTGAGTCTGTTCTTTTCCCTTTAGAAACTGAATATCATCCATCAGAAGAAAGTCAATATTGTGAAAAAGCTTCCTGAATTTTGAAAAGTCATTCTGTAATACAGATTTAATATATCGATCAACAAGCAGTTCAGTGGAAAGATAGCTGAAAGTTTTGCCTTTTCCTTCCTGACGCAGGCTGTGTGCTATTGCCTGAATGAGATGTGTTTTACCAAGACCGACGCCACCGTAGATAAAGAGGGGATTATAACTTGCGAAATCACTGCCGCGGCTGACAGCAAGAGCTCCTGCGTGAGCAAGCTGATTATTAGGACCGACAACGAAGTGGTCGAAAGTATAGTTTGAACGTAGAAAAGCAGTATTTGATTGACTGGAAGCTCTCCTGGCGGAAAGAGAGATGGAGGATGAAGGGCCTGGTTTAGCAGGATCACCGATAAATTGGAGAGCAAGTTCTTTTTTACCTGAGATATCTCGAATGAGTTCTTCAAGAAATTCGCCAAATCTGGATTTGGCATGACCTGCTACGAATGAATTTGGAAATCGGATAACGAGAAGACTGCCATTTAGATCTTCAAAGGTTGATTTTTTCAGCCATGCTTCAAATTCAGTAGGCTCAAGAGAATTTTCCGCTTCGCTGAGACATTGAATCCATAACTCGGCGGGGTTAAAACTGCCCATGTTCATTCCAATCGTTGGCGGACGTCTAACATTATAACTTACAGTAATTTGTCATATGTATCCACAGGGGAATCCACAAAACAGATTGATGTATATTGTTAATACACAAACATATAAAAGAACAACATCTTTTAATTGTCACCACAATGTTGAAAACCCCTTTCAGACTATTTAAAGTTGACACAAATACTTGACAGAAAGCAGTCTATTAGCTAACTTTCATAATCGCTGAACAAGAAAATATTTACTAAGTTACTGATGATACTGTTGCAGAAATCCTGACTGCGTCAAGTCCGGTTTTCAGGAAAGAGTGAAAATAATGAAAAGAACATTTCAGCCCAGCAATATCTCAAAGGCAAGGCGACATGGATTCAGAGCAAGAATGGCAAGCAAGAATGGAAGGAAGATACTGAACTTGAGGCGGCGAAAGGGAAGAAAGAATCTGATTCCATAGGAGCGTAAAAGACAATGAAGCACAGGCATAAAACAAAAACAGCTGGATGTAGTGCCCGGATATTATCGACAAATACTACAAGTATTCTCCTCAAATCTTCATGCATTCTATCTCAGCTGTGAAGCTTTTATGCTCGATGCGCATTATAGGATATGGTTCTGGATATAATCTGAAATGAAGAATACCCTTAAGAAGGGATACCAGTTCAGAAGAATTTTAAGAACAGGCAATGCTTTTAGAGGAACATCTTTCAGAGCGGTATACAGACTGAATTCCCTGGGCATTATGCGCCTGGGGTTTTCATTATCAGCAAAGAGCGGTAATGCGGTTAAAAGAAATCTTATAAGAAGAAGGTTGCGTCATCTTTCAAGAGAAAAAGGAATGAACACAGGAGCAGATGTTGTCATAATGCCTGAAGGTAAGCTTGTTATAAATAACTGGGAACACCTGCGGAAGGATTTCATGGAACTGCTGGTTTCAATAAAGGAAACTCGGAAAAGCAGGCAGAAAAACAGTTATAAGATAAAATGAAGAGAAAAGTGAGAAATCGAAAAAGAAAAAAGAAACTGTATGAAAATCAGTATAACTGTAATGCTTATAACCGTTGTTAAGGGTTACAGGAAAATTGTTTCACCACTATTTCCACAGAGCTGCATTTACACACCAACCTGCAGCAGATACGCGGAAACAGCATTAACAAGGTATGGGGCGATAAGAGGAGGATGGCTGACTGTTCTAAGGGTTCTAAGGTGTCATCCACTAAGAAAAGGCGGATACGATCCCGTTCCTGAAAAATGGGAGAATCGCAAATGAGTGATCAAAAAAGGTTGCTTACAGCAGCAGTTCTGATGGCAGCAGTGTTATTCATCAGCTGGCAGTTCATGGGAAAAATCTCACAGGAAAGCGAATCAATAAGCACACAGAGTACAGTTGAAGATCAAATAATTCATGAACAGACAGTTATTCCGGAAGACTCTGGTGCAATAAAAACTGTTCCGCTGAATACTCTGTCGGCAAAAGTATATGATGATACGCTTGCTACTGATGTTATTAAAGAAAATGCGCCAGATGAGCCTGATGAAAGGATAATAACAGTAATAATCAGGGGTACAGGCGAAGATATAGTACATGCGGAATTAACAACATATGGCGGCGCAATTATAAACTGGGAACTTCCGCAGTACGAAGATATGCCGGGCGCAGGAGAAGGAAGATGTATTAACTTTAATGGAAACAAATGGCTCGATAGAAACGTAGTATTTGAAACTGATTCTCCGGACACAATGATAATAGATGAACAACCACAGACGATTGTATTGTTCACGGACGACGAAAGAGAAATCAGGTATACATTTACACCTGATCATTACGGATTCAGTATTGAGTCAGTCGGATTTGATGAAATGATAAGCATTCCGGCAGGAATTCTTCCCGTGAGTGAGCTGAATGTGAATGCTTCAAAATATTTCAAAGCTCAGTGGAACTCGGAAAAAGTAAAAGACAGGAAATCCAATGATATCAATGAAGTAGAGCAGGTTGGAAACGTCAGATGGATTGCAGCAAGATCACATTACTTTGCGATTATTCTGATTCCTGAATCATTCGAAAGGGCATATGGATATATTTTCCCATCAGGATCGGAAGAATCTCCGTCAATTGGTATTCAGGACACGAGAGTAAATGTATTCGCCGGGCCCCTTGATTATGGAAGATTGAGGAAACTGGGAGGAGACACCAGCAGACTGGTGGATTTCGGATGGCCGTTCATAAGGGAAATAGGAAGACTGCTCTTCTGGTTCTGTACTGATGCAATTTCTTCAATAAGTAACTGGGGAATAAAGATAATAGTGCTTTCGTTGGCGTTGAAACTGATACTTCTGCCTCTTACAGGCAAGAGTTTCAAATCAATGGCAAAACTTAAACAGGTTCAGCCGAAAATGAAAGTGCTTCAGGAGAAATTCAAAAATGATCCAAAGGCACTACAGAAGGCAATGCAGAAACTATACCGTGAAGAAGGAGTCAACCCTCTGGGCGGATGCCTGCCTATGCTGATGCAGATGCCGGTGTTCTTTGCACTCTATAGGGTACTTGCCAACTCGGTTCAGCTTAGAGGAGCTCCATTCATGCTGTGGATTCAGGATCTTTCACATCCTGAGATTCTCATCAGACTGCAAACCCCCATACTTGGCCTTCATGGAATAGGACTGCTGGCTGTACTGATGGGCGCAGCAATGTTCTTCCAGCAGAAAATGACAATGACAGATGAGAAGCAGAAAGGCATGATGTACATGATGCCTATATTCATGACATTCCTGTTCATGCGCTTTCCAGCCGGTTTGACTCTTTACTGGTTTACTAATAATCTGCTGACAATAGCCCAGCAGGAAATGATAAAGCGAAAGCTGGAGAAAGAGCAGACCTGATCTGCAAAGGTTTAGAGAGAAAACCGCAGATGGTAAAATATGCCTGTTAAAGTCTTACCTGAGATAATATGCGCTCCCGCCACACCATCCGGATATTCAGCTCTTGCAGTGATAAGAGTAAGCGGAGCCGGATCCTTAGATCTTATAGAAAGAATAATGTCGCTCAAAAAGAGAAGGCTCCGGGGAACGAGAAGAAAGCTTGGAATAATTTCTGAAAATGGAGTGGTAATAGACGAAGTTATAGCATTTTCATGGCCGGCAGGGAGAAGTTACACCGGGGAGGAAATGGTTGAGATAACATGTCACGGAGTTCCTGAAATAGTCAGAAAGATAATGGATATTCTCATAAGAAATGGAGCAGAAAAAGCAGGTAAAGGTGAATTTACACGAAGAGCGTTCATATCGGGAAGGCTCAATGCAATACAGATAATAGCACTTGCTTCAATCTGGACCGAAGGAAAAGAAACAGGAAATATTTCAGGCCGATTCAGCAGAGAATGTGAAGAATTCACTAATCTTTTAGAGAAAGCAAAAGAGCTGCTTGAAGGTGATATTGAATTCGGGGAGTCTCATCTCGAATCCGAGAGAACAGTAATTCTTGTGGAACTTTCGTCATTACTTAAAGCATCAGAGGCACTTCTAAAGCGAGCGGTAAGCATAGAGGCAGGTCAGAAGGTTTTTTTAATGGGTCCGGTTAACTCAGGGAAATCAACACTTTTCAATATACTGGCAGGAGGGAAAGCTCTTGTGTCAGATATTCCTGGAACAACGAGGGACGGAACAAGAAGGAATATAGAAATCAGAGGACAGAAAGTTATTCTATGCGACACAGCTGGAACCGGAGGAGAAGAGCTTGATCTGCAGGCTTCAAAGATAGTATTGGATGAAATACAGGAATTGGATAAAGTGATCTGGATGTCGCAGGATGGAAGAGAAAGACCTCCGGAAGAGCTTTCAGGCAAATTCCCTGAAATCCTGGAAGTAGCAAGCAAATGTGATCTGAATCCAGTTACTGAAAATTCTTTAGGTGAGCATGGCGAAATAAGGAAACTTTCTTCTGTGACAGGAGAAGGGATACCCATGATCGAAGTGGATTTCTACATCTTCAGGAAACATGTCGCTCGCAGGAGCAGTAAATAGAATAGTGAACCACATATTGAAAGCGGAAGAATTTGTAATTGGAGATGAATTCGGCATAGCATCAGAGCATCTTGATGAAGCTGAAAGAGAGATCAGAAATGTACTTGGAAAAGGGGAGAATCTGACTTTAAGCGTAGAGAGAGCTCTTTCAAGCATGTGCGTCGGGAAATGAATATTTCTGACAGTACTTTTGACGTAATAGTTGTTGGAGGAGGGCACGCAGGAATAGAAGCTGCGCTTGCAGCTGAAAGAATGGGTTGCAGCGTAATGCTTATCACTGCTAAATACAGCAGAATTGGCGAAATGTCATGCAATCCGGCAATAGGGGGTATTGCGAAAGGGACACTGGTCCGTGAGATAGACTCTCTCGATGGATCAATGGGAAAAGCAGCTGACGCCACAAGACTTCATTTCAGGATGCTCAACAGGAGGAAAGGGCCGGCGGTGTGGGGGCCAAGAGTGCAGTCAGATGCAGATGCATACGCTATTTTTCAAAGGGAGAATCTGGTTAGGAATAGAATTGCCATAATTGAAGATGAAGTAATAGCGCTGGAAGGACATACAGAAAAGCCTGATGGAATCAGGTGCAGGAAGAAAGGGGTAATTTATGGGAAAGCAGTGGTTCTTGCTGTAGGGACGTTTCTCAGGGGCAGGCTATTCAGAGGACAGAGCAAGTGGAGGGGCGGGAGAATCGGAGATATTGCCGCTGATAATCTTGAGGAAGACATAAGAAGAAGATTGTTCCACGTGGAACGTTTCAAAACAGGAACACCTGCGAGGATAGTCAGAACATCTGTAGACACAAGCTCTCTGAATATCCAGGAATCAGAAGAAATAGGTTTCAGATTCAGCAGGGACATAAACGGCCTGCCGGTAAAAAACGAGATATGCTATTTGACCAGAACGAACAGAAAGACGATGATGGCGGCAAAGGAGTACATGCATCTTTCGCCGTTGCTTGCCGGAAGAATTGACGGAATAGGGCCCAGGTACTGTCCGAGTTATGAGGATAAGGTTGTCAAGTCCCCGGAAAGAGAACAGCACAATATTTATGTTGAACCCATGGGGAAAAGATCGAGGATGTTCTATTTGAACGGGCTTTCAAGCAGTCTTCCGGAAGAGGCTCAGGAAAAGATGGTGCGTACTCTTCCTGGTTTCAAAAACGCTGTTATCTCTGATTATGGCTATGCTGTGGAATATTCATTTATTCATTATACAGAAATAACACCTTCTCTCAGGTTGAGAAGAACAGAAAATATTTTTGTCGCAGGTCAGATGTGCGGAACGTCAGGATACGAAGAAGCAGCAGCACAGGGACTTCTTGCCGGGGCAAACGCAGCAAGAGTGATAAAAGATATCCAGCAGCTTACTCCCTCAAGAAGCAATTCATACCTGGGAGTTATGATTGATGATATAGTCTCAAAAGGAACGGATGAGCCTTACAGGCTATTTTCTTCAAGAGCTGAAAATAGATTGCATATAAGACAGGACAATGCCGGCAGGCGACTTTATGAATTCGGTAGATCATTAGGTGTCCTTTCAGAAAAAAAATCTCATCTGATGGAGGATTGCATAAAAGAGGCAGTTGAAATAGATAAAATACTCAATGAAAGTATTATAGACGGGTGCCAGGCTGCGCTATGGTGTAGAAGGCCGGGGGCGGAAACAGAAATGCTGGTTGAAATGATACCGAAGCTTTCATCTTACAGCAGAGATACTGTTTTCTCGGTGATGCTTGATGAGAAATACAGCGGTTACATAAAGAGGAGTATGAAACGGGATGAATCAAGAAGAAGAGCCTCATCAGTTAATCTGAGCAGGATTACTTCATATATGGAGATAAAGGAAATATGCTGGGAAGCCAGAGAAGTGCTGGAAAAGGCGAAGCCCCGG
>DAOWNO010000218.1 GCA_030642525.1 Candidatus Aegiribacteria sp. | reverse complement strand
TTCACCATGCGGTCAGGAAGACTGCTTGAAAGCGCAAGGCTTATTCTTTTTCTTATACTCTTCAGCCGAACTATAGTATGGTCTCCCAGATTGTACCTGTTTTGATCGGGAGTGTTCCAACCTTCATCCATCGATGTTACGAAAGCCTTCTCCAGATGATCTGCCCCTATACCTTCCCCGCACGAGCTGACCAGAAGAAGGCAACCACCATCTTCAACTAATGAACTGCAGTTGTAAATGGCCTTCTCGGACTGATAAAGATTGATATCCAGAGGCTCTCCGGGATGAAGAACAACTACTGGAGATCTGTTGGGAACGGTGATGGTCGACAATTCTGCTGAAGCCCCGACGGCCTTAACAAAGGAATCTCTGCACGTACCAGCGAAGAAATGCACCAGCCTGCCGCGGTGGATAACCCCGTTCCCCTGAATTATCTTGACTCTTTCCTCCAGCATGTCCAGAGCATCCATCATGTCCTCGTGTACCGGGTTACCGTCAAGCTTCCCCGGCAGCGCTCCCGGCAGGCAGGCATGGTAATGATTCATCACTATGGCTTCCCTGGATGATACTCCCGGCAGAAAAGATTTACGTCCCCCGGTAAATCCGGCAAAGTAGTGAGGTTCTACAGAATTCACGGAAACAACAGGATTCCCGTCAAAAAGCCATGGATCCATGCATACGGGAGTACCCTTGGGTGTTTTGCCGATGTTAACCATATCAGGTGAATCGCAATCGCTGTTCTTCCAAGAAGCATCGCGAAAGCATCCACCGAGAAGAATCGATTTCTCTTCCGGAGTAACCGGTCTGTGCGTTCCTGTGGCAAATAGAATTTTTACTTTATCACCCAGAACTTTTTCTATCGGGGCAATCATCGGGAAGGAAGCCGGTCTTGTAGCATCGTTAACTACAAGTGTTACCGATTCGCTGTTTCTGAACCTGTTAAGGTCAGGTATGACATCGTACCATGCGTTCTCCACCTGCTGCCCGGTTAAAGGTGGAGGATCAACCAGATTGGAAACCTCCATACCGTACAGCATTTCGGGGATCATGTTCTGCTTTTTCATACAACCTAGATTCTGATTCCGTCCCAGGCGAATTCAGTTCCATCAATGTTCTGAACCCCATTGAAGGAGTTAAAATCACCTTCAAACGTAAATGTGCCCTCTCCCGTAAGTGAGCTCTCCGAATAGGTGAATTCGAGAGTAGTATCTGTAAGAATTCCTTCGATGGTTCCAAGCGGGTATTCTCCCGTTACATTACCTGTATCATCAACTACGATTTCAATTTCTCCCATGGTTGTATTCCATGAACCTCCAGGACCGGATGTAACTGGAACATTTGCCTCGGTTTCATGGGGGAGCTCTTCCTCATTTACTATTTCCGGCACTTCTGCCCGGAGTGTATCGACTGAAATCTCATCCGAAGACAAATCTGCCTGCTCCGAATCACTTCCACAGGAGGCAGCTGTCAGAAGTAAAATAGTAAAGATCGCTGATGCTATTGATACTCGCATATGGGCTTATCCTTTCAAAAATTCGTTTCACCAGAATAAAATAGTACATACGATACCGTGCATACGAACAAAACCGCCCATTCCGCTATGGACATACGGAACATAAAAATATACACTATAGTTATCCAGCTTTCCCAAGGGGGTTAATTGTGTTCAAATCTGATGGAAACAAGAGGGGTCCGCTTTTCCTCTTTTTGATCTGTATTTTGCTTATTCTCGCGTCTGTTGCTTTTGCAAGGGCTGGCGGTGGCGGGAGCTACGGTGGATCAAGCGGAGGAGGAGGCGGTGGAGGCGGAAGCGGCGCTGGATACATCTTTTACCTTCTAATAAGGCTTGCGATCCAAAAACCGCTCATAGGCGTACCTCTTTTAATAGTCGTTATTGTCCTCATGATAAAATTCGGCAATAAGGCAAAGGGCGGATACGAAACACACACCATCACAAGGGCTGGAAAACTGAAAAGACAGCAGGAACACCAGGAAATGCAGAATGCTCTGGATGCCTTGAAACAAAGGGATCCGAGATTCACACAAGAGGGTTTTCTGCAAAAAGCCAGTATGGCTTTCATAGCCCTTCAGGAAGCCTGGTCAAATCAGAATCTTTCATCTGTCAACCAGTTCATCTCCGACGGAATAGATGAGCGGTTCAGCATTCAGTTCGAAATGCAGAAGGCTGAAGGCTATCGAAATAGAATGGAAAACATCACCGTTCAGAGTTCAAAAATCGTTGGTGTTTTCTGTGACTCTCACTTCGACACGATACATGTTGAAATTACAGCCAGGGCTGACGATACCGATGTTGATCTGAAAACCGGAAAACGGATACGGAAAAATACATCCGCCCCGTTTACAGAATACTGGAGCTTCCTCCGAAAACCCGGGGTACAAACCCTTGAAGGCAAAGGTCTTGTGGAAGGATTCTGCCCGAACTGCGGAGCTCCTTTAGAACTCAGTGACACCGGAAAATGTGAAAACTGTGATTCCCTTCTCACAAGCGGTGAATACGACTGGGTACTCGCTGAGATAACTCAATCGATGGAATGGAACATCGTATCTGATAAATCCCTTATTCCAGGATTCGAAGACATGGAAGCAGTGGATCCCGGTTTCAATCTGCAGCATATCGAAGACAGAACCTCAGTGATATTCTGGCGACTCATTAAATCCTGGTTTACCAACGATATTTCGGAAGCAAGGAAGGTAACTCTTCCGTCATTTCTTCAGGGATTCAAAGAGCAGTTATCCAATACCAGGAGTGACAGAGACTGGCTCTTTTTCAAGGACGCAGCGGTAGGCACGGTTGAAATTCAGGATATTGTACTTGGAACGAAGAACCGCATGGACAGGATAGATGTCCTCGTAAAATGGTCCGGTATAAATGCCAGGAAAAACGAAGAAGATAAAGTACATGTAACAGGCCGCAAGATCATAAGACCCCAGATATATACTCTGGTCCGAAAACATGGCATCAGAACAGCTGTTGATCAGAGCTTCAGATCATCACATTGTCCCGGCTGCGGAGCTCCTTACGAGGGCGGCAGTACCGGTGAATGTGAGTACTGCGGAAGATCCCTGAACGATGGAAGCCAGGACTGGGTACTCGATTCGGTGAACCGTTTCTCCGCATCCAGAATTACTGCAAAGGCTGTAAATGGTATAAGTAGGGCAGCACTGGTCCCGCCGGAATTGCTTCTCTCAGCGATGGTCAAAGCCATGTACGCAGACGGTGAAGTGGATGAAAAAGAGATGAAAACCCTCTCTTCCTTCGCCGCAGAGCGCCACATATCGGATGAACAGCTGAACGAAATAATGAATACGGTTAAATCCGATCAGGATACATTACCTGCCCCGAGCAACCAGAGGGAAGCAAGGGAAATACTGGCGGCAATGTCGAGGATGGTACTGGCAGACGGAAGACTATCAGGTGATGAGAAGAACCTCCTTCAGGTATTCGGAGAATCCCAGGGGCTTGTCTGGGCAGATGTGAAGCTCATCATCTCTCAGCAGAAGTCCAAACTCTATATAGAAGCGAAGAGATCTATTAAAAAGGCCAGATAGAAAGATACGGGAATATCCAGTTTGCCGTGTGATGGGAGTCCGGGGAGTTCAATGTAACCACCTGGTCTCCGGAGATACGGAACAGATAATCGGATCCGTGAATATCGATGCAGTAATCCTCCTGAACTGTCTGATTACGGAACAGCGCGGTCTGGTATTAGGTGGCAATGAAGTCTATTTCAAGAGGTATCCAGAATTCGGCATCACCGGTTGCTTCAAGCTGAATACCAATCTCAAGGCCTCTTCCAACCAGAGTCCAGGTTATGGTGACAGCAATTGGAAGCTCATCAGAAGTTGAATAGTCGATCAAACCGGGACAGGTGAAGACAGCCATTGTATCGCCGTAGCAGATAATTTCCCCGTTCATGGGGATAAAGGGACCGCATTGAATCCCCCCGAACTGTTTTCCGTTCGCAAGATCAATACCGGATTCAAAATCATAGAGTTCGAGAAGCGAACCGGCTCTGACACCCGAAGTAATCGGGGTGATCACAGCACGCAGATAAGCGTTTTGCAGAGTGTCGGGCGAGCTGTCCACAGAAATCGGAAACGAACAAGTAATCAACAGCAGCATTATCAATGACATCAGAATCTCCCGTCAGAATTGAATACAGTCAGGCTGCATTATTCATAAAATCATCATCTATTTCACCGGCTTCAATTCAGGACAGTGAATCTTCCGGACGCGGTCTGATCATTCGCCCTGATTCTGAGAAGGTACATTCCTGCGGAAGGACCTGGCAATTCAAGGCTGT
>DAOWNO010000181.1 GCA_030642525.1 Candidatus Aegiribacteria sp. | reverse complement strand
GGAATCATCGATGTCTGATGAATCCGGCACATCGGTTCTCAGTACCTGCAATCTGCCTGAAGGCATTTATACCGTTGTTTCCGGAAATCTGTCCGCCAGAATTACTGTTCTGCGATGAAAACGGTGAAAGCAGCATGACCTCTGCCCTGATATTTCTGATATGCATCTCTACTGCTGATCCCTGGGCTGATGGCTCGCCGGATGTAATGTATGGAGAAGGAGCTGGATTCGGGCAGGAATACTACCCGGAGAACATACTTGGTCCGCCTGATCCGGATGCGACAACCACATTCCCCTCCTGCTCGGAATCGGAGCTTCTTACACTTGGCACCAATGGATGGGTTGTGCTTGAGTTCATCGATAATATCGTTTTTGATGGTGCCGGACCGGATTTCTCAGTCTTCGAGAATGTATTCCAGTTCGGCACTATTTACTTCAGGGAATGTGCCTTTGTCGAAGTCAGCCAGGATGGGATCAACTGGGTGATGTTCCCGTGGGATCCAGAATCCCTTGAAGGCCTTGCGGGTGTCTGGCCAACCACCGGAGATGATCCGACAAATCCTGATATTTCAGGCGGTGACCAGTTTGATCTTGCCGATACAGGCCTGTCCTGGATCAAGTATGTGCGACTGACCGATTGTGGCGATGATGTGCAGGATGGCGGGCTGTTCGACCTCGATGCGGTTGTCGCTGTGAACTGGCAGGAAACAGAAGCCTTCAACCAGAATGATCTTGGCTGTTATCCGAATCCGGTGAATGACTGCCTTAACGTACAGGTATGGACATCAGGGATAGTACGGCTCTACTCAATGGACGGCAGAATGATATATGCAAGTCAGATTTCAGAGGGTGTGAGTGAAATAGAGATGACCGATTTCTGTCAGGGTATATACGTTCTCAGATTCTCCAGCTCGACCGGACTGGATAATTCCACTCTGTTCACAGTAGCAAGATAGAATTTCTGGAAATCGTATTGATGAAAACCCCGGGAACTTCACTTATATCCTATAATACTCGTCTGGCGGAGGAGTATCTTCGGACATAGTTCGAATGAGTAATGGGAGTTATCACCACTCCCCTGTCCAGGTAAGATGAGCAGTGAATAAATTCACCATCTCCCAGATAGATCCCCGTATGCCTCGGATTATCGAATATCAGCAGATCACCGGGCTCCAGATTATCCCGGCCAACCGCTATACCCATTAATTCCATACCGCTGACAGTTCTGGGCACCGGAATTCCGTAATCATTGAAAACCCTGTAGGCCAGGCCGCTGCAGTCGAACCCTGTGCTGTCAATGCCTCCGTAAACGTAAGGCGTGCCAAGAAATGAAACAGCATAACTGAGAATGCTGTCCACAAGTGTAGATCCTGCTTCTTCGGGCTGATCCTCAATGATGATGCAATAATAAGCTTCAGGAATATCAGGAAGCTCCTGCGCAAAAACCGTGAAGCCGGAGATTATTATGACATAAGAGAATAAACTCACAGGACACCTTTCTCTATAGCGTTACCGTCAGATTGAATCTGCGGCATGATATCAGAAGCCATGCGGGATGTCAATTAAATACTTACCGACGGAATACTGGATTTTCCATCATAGGCATATACACATAGATGAACTTGACTGAACATGTTGTCTTTACATCTGAAATCTATATTAGTATATACTTATATACTGAAATGGGGATGCATGGAAGCTGAGAATTATTCTCTTAAGGAACTGGCTGAGCTGATGGGTGTTCTGGGCGTTGAAAGCAGGCTCGGAATCATTGCCCTTCTAAGGGATTATGAATTCCTGTGCGTTAATGCCATTGCCTGCCATCTTGAGATCTCCCAGAGCGCTGTTTCCCAGCACCTCAGAATTCTCCATTACAGCGGTTTCGTTACTTCCCACAGAAACGGATACTACACCCATTACAGCCTTAACAGAGAAAAGCTTGACAGCTCAATAGAGCTTCTCAAACAAATGGCTGTAAAACGCGAAATAGTTGACTTGAATAAATGCACCTCGAAAGGAGAAAAACCATGTGCAAAGGCAAAAACACATGCCAGAAACCGGAAAATCTGAAAACTGAACCGAGTGAATGTTCCCCGGAACAGATAAGAAAATGTCATGGATCGGATGGTAACCATCCATGCAACTCAGACAAAAAGGAACAGTAATGAAGCGAACGATACTCATTGTATTATGCCTTGCAGCAGTCGGAACCTTTGCCATAGCGCTGGCTGAGGAGAATACTCAAAACCCTGATTGCGACAACTGTGAAACCGCAGGTGGCGAATGCTGCTGCGAAGGCACAGTTGACGGCTGCGAAGAAGACTGCGCTATCTGCGACGAATGCGATTGTGATGACTGCGATTCCGAAGAAGAATTCCATCATTGCAGAGGGTGTCATTAACCTTCTTTAATCTGTAATCGAGCAGCGTTTTCCCAATGCGGTGGCTTCTGAGCTGACAGCAGCACTTTTAGAGCCACCGCATTATCCAGTGATAAATCCCCTGATCGAAGGGACTGTATATCATTACCGTCAGAACGGATTTCTTCTGCATCCTTCAGGTTATCTTGTTGTCTTTCTCGCGTGTACAGTTGAAGGCTTTGATATCCCTGAAACCATGATTATTCCTCTGGTTTTCTCTGATATATTCGACGGTGGCACTAGCGAACCGATGTAAACATATGTATACTACTCTGAGTGGTAATCATTCCTCAGATACATCAGACATCAACCCGGTTCAGAAAGGAGCCATAACATGGAAGCAAAAACTGATATTCTTGAACCTATGAAGGTTCTGAGCGTAAAGCACACAGGTCCATACTTCAACATCGGTGCTGCATTCGAGAAACTTTCTGCCTTCGTGAAGGAACAGAATATCGAAGTATCGGATGCCCGGTGGCTGGGTATATACTTTGACGATCCGGAATCGGTTCCCGAAGAGGAACTCAGGTCTGAAGCATGCGTAACAATCAAGAAAAACATCGAACTTCCGGAAGACAGCGATGTCAGTATCAGGGATATTCCGGGTGGCCTCTATGCCATCACCAGGCACACTGGCTCCTATAAGAATCTCGGAAAATCATGGGGAGAACTCTACGGATCATGGATTCCGCAGAACGGATTCAAACCGCTGAACACTCCCTGCTTTGAGATTTACATCAAGAACTGTGAAGAGGCCGGTGATGAATCCGAAATGCTCACCGATCTTTACGCACCTGTCGAACCTGTGTAGCAAAATCAGTAATCAGAGCCGGAGGAATGCATCTGCTTCAAGGTTCCTCCGGCTTACATGATCCATGAGTTCCTCCAGGGCCGCGTCGAATTCCTCAGTGCTTTCCAGCAGTGTATAACCTTCTAATTCACCGTTCTCCCCGATAACAAATGGTTTTATCATGTCGTGCAGGTAACGTTATCTGACAGTCATATCTTCCGGATCGAAAACGATATCCAGTCTGTTTACCGAATCCTGAGGAAAAATCAGGTCATAATCCGGTTTGGCGGATCTGCCATGGCTTTCCTCTGTCCACCCCGCCGGATGAGTAACCTCTTCCTACACTTCAACACCCTCAGCGAAACCAGTCGAAAGAGAAAACAGCAGAACCAGGACTGTCAGTGCATTGCGTATATCTGTAAAAATGGATCCGATCCTTTCATAATGCCTATCTTAGAAGACAAAGTCGTGTCGTCTCAGAGATATTACCAGACTGTATTCTGCATATATACAACCCGGAAGCAACAGGTTCTCCACTCTGATTCCTGCCGTCATGAACAGCAGGAATTGCTGCTATGAAGTGTCTGGGAGAAAATTCAACCTCCCAATAGTTCTTATATTGATATTGTATTAATAGATACAGGCATCCAATATCGAAAGAACCTCTATCAGAAGTTCCTTATTCCCCTGTTCAATCATTTTTGATCCTCGAGATCGAAAATCAATTGATTTAATCTGCTCAACCATTACAAAACCAGTAAGTTTGCTCTCTTTAGGAATAGGCACATGAAATGGAATTTCGCGATTTGTATTGGTAACTGGACATACAATTGCCAATCCTGTACTTTGATTAAACAAATCTTTGCTTACAACGTAAGCTGGTCGTCGTCCTTTCTGTTCGTGACCAGATTGTGGATCAAAATTAATCCCGATTAGATCACCTTGGCGGGGAATGTAAGTATTCATTTACCAATCTTCCTTACCAACAGAACCACCCCAGTCAACTTCGATGACTGTGTAATCTGCAGGAATCTGTGCCACCAGATCCTTAAGTTTGTAGTGACCACGTATTTTATGAAGCGATGAAATAACAATATTGCCATCCTTCAGTTCAACATCAACTTCATCACCAATATTGATATGCGCATCTGCAAGTAGATGTTTTGCAATACGAAGCCCTTGACTATTTCCCCATTTTTGTATTTTTGTAAGCAATTGATTACCTCCACTGTTTATACTATGTATAGCCCGGTTTCGTCATCTTGTCAATCGCTATTTCCAGCCCCATATATTACTTGCACAACTTCACATAGTTCTACAATATTTCATCTGCTTCTTTCTATAGATTACGTTTGACTCACACGTGATTTGCAATCGAATCACATGATCGTTCAGAATAAACTCACTATTCCGATCTTCTATCAAAAGTCCGAATCCATATAATGTCAAGCGACAATATGTTCTTCCTGTCGGGAATATCAATTTTCGCTCTACAACCTTTGTTCACGTATATCTTATGAATTGCTGTAACTTTGCAAGTAACTGCCTGATGGAATTGAAATCAAACTTACATTAACAGTACAATGTGGAACATGAGAGCTCAGTAAAATGCAGGTTTATAGAACACTCCACACTTACTAAGGTTTTTGCCGAGTAATTTGAGTCGAAGGAGATTTATACTCCGTTTTGCTGGATTTGATATCCTGAAGATTCTCATAACCTTTGAACTTGTATAATGCTATCTTTTTGTTAAACTCATAGAACGAACTGAGTTCCATAAGCACTCTATCTATTCGATTCACTCTTCCCTTTCTCAAGCATTTTAATATCAACCTGATCCTGATCAGAATTCCTCTTACGTTTCATCCAAATAAGATCTTCAATTGATGCAACTCGCACCG
>DAOWNO010000015.1 GCA_030642525.1 Candidatus Aegiribacteria sp. | reverse complement strand
TGCCGAATTCGGGCATGAAAGAACATTACAGAAGGCAATAGCCTGGTGCGGATCCTTTTTAGGATAGAGATACGCCATTACAGTTAGAGCATCGATGTTGCATGGACAGCTGCCAAGAACATCAAGTGAAGTGCCGCAATGGGGGCATGATAAATCAAGTGGTTTATCAGGGTTCGCTTCACCTTCCAGCACCTGGTAAGCTGAATCCCCCAGTACAGCTGACAGAGCCACCAGGCCTTCTCCACTTCTCCTGCCCGAGAATCTGACTACTATCGCCGGATACCCGGAAACAGAATGATCCAGTGAAATCAGATTATGTCCCTCGGGGCAGTAGACTGCGTTTACTACGACCTCGACCTTTTCCTTCTCGATTTTCTCGCGGCTCATCTCGGGAATCTTTAATCTTCCTTTGTCATCAAACATGCTTCCAGGCATGAAATGCCCCTTTCAATATGTTTCTTAATACCATTCTCAATGACGCAATGATAGATAGAAATCGTCAGTTGGGAAAGGGTTGATATTGCCAATAACCTACTAATGTTATGGGAATATTGTATAAAAGCTTCAATAAGAGTATGATAGGTATACCACTATTGGGCATTAAATTTTTCATTAACTGATATCCGAAAGGAAGTAGAAATGAATCGCGGCTTACTGTTTGCGCTGCTTGTGCTGATGTCGAGCATGCTTGTACTGACTGCCTGTGGAGAAGAAGGAAGCAGTGATTCTTCTCCTTCCGATGTTGCTCCCGATCATATTGAATCGGAGGGCGCTGCTGATCTGATCCCGCGAGCAGTTCTCTTCGGTAATCCCGAGCGAATGAGACCTCAGCTTTCACCTGCCGGTGACAGGATCGCCTATATCGCTCCGGTTGACAGCGTTCTTAATCTGTGGGTGATGAATGTGGACGGCAGCGAGCCGAGGCAGCTTACATTTGACACCAACAGAGGTGTTACGAATTACTTCTGGGCAGAGAACAACGCTCATATTCTCTACATGCAGGATCTTGCCGGCGAGGAGAATACTCATGTTTACAGGCTGGATGTTGCTGCAGGTGATGTAATTGATATGACTCCCTTTGAGGAAGTTAAGGCTTATGTAAGTGCCACTGACGAAGATCAGCCGAATACCGTTCTTGTAGAAATGAATAAAATCAATCCGATGTTCTTCGACGTCTATTCTTGCGATCTGGAGACCGGTGAACTTACCCTTCTGCAGGAAAACCCGGGAACAACTGAAGACGGCGACATGGTGCTGGGATATATGACTGATGAGGATCTCAATATCCGTGGAATGGGAACAATTGATCCTGAGGACGGAACGATAGTCTTTTTTCTGAAGGATGCCGGAACCGAAGATTGGGTGGAGTTCATATCATTTTCCGCTCTTGACAGTGTTTCCCCCGAGAGGTTCAGCAATGACGGCAGAGGTCTTTACTACCAGTCCAACCTTGAGTCAAATACTACAAAACTTCTCTATCAGGATCTTGACACGGGAGAAATAACCGAGATAGCGCATGATTCGCTTGCCGACCTTGGCGGAGTATCTTTCGATCCGTTCACCGGAGAACCCAGATCGGTCAGTATCCATTATCTACGGCGGAATGTTGAAGTACTTGATGCTTCAATACAGGATGATTTCAATTTCCTGGGTAGCTACAATCCCGGGGATTTTGCCATGGTTTCGAGAGATAACGCTGACAGCACCTGGATAGTGGCTTACTTCACTCCACAGAATCCAGCTTCTTATTACGTTTATGATCGTACTTCGAAAGAGATGACCTTCCTTTTCTCTGCTATTCCAGCTCTGGAGGATTACCAGATTGCGGATATCAAACCGCTTCTCATACCCGCAAGAGACGGATGGGAGCTTCCGAGTTATCTGACGATTCCTGTTAATGCGGCAGATGAACCGCTGCCGATGGTTCTTTACGTTCATGGCGGTCCATGGGCAAGGGACTATTACGGTTATGACCCATTCTCGCAGTTGCTTGCCAACAGAGGGTTTGCTGTGCTGCAGGTTAACTTCAGGGCATCATCCGGTTTCGGCAAGGAACACCTGAACGCCGGTAATAAAGAGTGGGGCGGATTGATGCAGGACGATCTGACTGACGCTGTCAGGTGGGCAATAGATGAAGGTATTGCTGATTCTGCCAGAGTTGTGATCATGGGTGGTTCTTACGGAGGGTATGCCACACTTGCAGGTGTAACATTCACGCCTGACCTTTACTGCGCCGGTGTAGACTTCTTCGGACCATCCAACCTGGTAACCTTCAGAGAGACCGTGCCTCCTTACTGGAGACCTCATGATGCCATAATGGATATAAGGATCGGTGACCTTGAAGAAGATGCAGAGATGCTTCAGGACAGGTCTCCTCTCAATCATGTTGAGAACATTACCGTTCCCATGATGGTAGTTCAGGGAGTTAATGACCCGAGAGTTGTTCAGGCTGAATCAGACCAGATGGTTGAAGCTCTCAGGAATAACGGCAACGAGGTTTACTACATTGTTTACGGTAACGAGGGCCACGGATTTGCTATTGAAGCGAACAGGCTTGAATTCGCAGGCAGGATCGAGGAATTCCTTTACAATCACGTTCGTGGTGTTGAATGCCAGCTGTTCGAAGAAATTCCTAATTCAACTGCTGAAGTAAGATAGATACTTTCCAGAAAAGCAATACCGGGGGCAAGGACATCCATGCCCCCGGTTCGATTATCGTATGACAGTGAACAGTGAGGACCAGCTGTTCCGAGAACCTGAGACTCTGATGCAGTATACCGCAGGCGGAAGATGTGTGCAGGGAATGGTGAGAACTGTTTCCGGTCCGGCCGTGAGTTCCTGTTTGAATACGCATCTTCCGGCAAGATCATATATCCACACGCTCGTATTGGCAGAAGCAGCACTTATTGCCGGTAACGAGAGTCTTACCGACTGATTGACCGGGTTGCCGAGAATATCGAACATGAAGGCGGCAGGTAATTCAACATCACCTGAAATCCCGACACCTCCGTCAAGAGAAGCGTATATGTTCCAGGAACTGCCTCCTCCGGTACCGGCCCAGGTAATGATGCCGTCAGAAAGAGCAGGAAGCCATGCCGGACCTGAGGGATTTACAAGTTGAGAAGGGCTGGACCATTCCGAGCCTTCAAGAGTGCTCTGCCAGATTTGGGCATCAGTTCCATTTCCAATCTGCCATGCAGCGAAGATTTTCCCTGTCGGGGAGAGTCCGGCTGCAGGCGCGAAAGCCTGGACTGTTGAGGATGAGAAAAGTTCTTCTTCCGCGTCCCATCCGGTTCCGTTCCAGAATCTTGCACAAATTCTTGAATTATCGTCATCTTCCTGCCAGAGAAGCAGAAGAGTGTTTTCGATTAGTACAAGTTCAGGTGAGCGACAGAAATCTCCGGAGGATACTTCCACAGGAGTTAAAAATCCTGTTTCATTTCCTCTGGTCCACATTATTCTCTCACCTGCTGTTGTTCCCTCAACCCATGCCGCATGAAGGTAACCGGAAATGTCAGCTGCTGCGGTCGGTGAGAATTCTCCTGTATTGATTCCGGAAAGAAAGGTTTCCGGGAATGACCCATCAAGCGCTTTGACCATTATATCGCCTTCACCGCGCCTCCAGACCTGCCAGACAAGCCACATCCTGTCCGTATAAGCCAGTTGTGGAGTACCATCGTAGCCGTCGCCGCTTGCCGCTACGGTTACGTTGTTGAAAAATGATCCGGAAGCGATCTTCACGTTATAACCATATGTCAAAATGTCGAAATCGCTCCATGCAAGCCAGGGTTCACCGTTTCCGTCAAGCGTCATCTCAGGCGTAACATCCCAGTATTCGTCGGAGTCAACGTAATAGACTGAACTCCATACATTACCATCCCAGTTTTTTGCGGCTATATCCAGTCTCCCGTTTTCGGCTGTGAGCCAGGCAACCCAGGTGTTGTTTCCCGATGATGCCGTAACCGGATAACAATCAGAAAAGCTGCTGGTTGAAATCTGAGTGTAGTCATCTGTTTCATCCGATCCCGGAAATGTAGATGATAAGCGGTCTCTGCCTGAGAGCGGCATGATTGTAGGATCGCCAAGCAGCACACATCCGTAATGCCAGTTCGGATTGTAAATGCCAACGTTTGTGAACCAGGTTCTGAATGCGACCCCTGGTATATTGCCGGAGCCGATAGGTTCGTAGAATTCACTGAAATCCAGCATTGCGCCTGTCTTGGTTGAGCCGATCGCAAGAAGTCCGCAATCCGTTCCGAAGAGATACCAGTTTCCAAGACAGTTCGGTTCCGTCCATCTGCAGTTGGAGCACGCGAAGAGCTGAACGAATACGGTCTGCGGGTTTATGCAGGAAATTTCAGGAGCCATTACTGTGCCGCTGTAACCGGATGGTACTGCGAAAGTATGACCCCACGGAGAAGAGTGGGACATAAGGTGAACGAATTCGTAACCTTCTGCCAGCTCTGCCTTGTAGTTGGCTGCGGTAGTCTGAGAAGTATTGCTGATCACCTCAACAGTCGAATAAATGTACTCAAGATCGGAACTGCCGTAATAACTCCAGTCGTCATCGTCGAAGGCGAGAGCCCTTGCCGGTACCGACAGACTGCCTGTTCTATATAGATGATTAGCTGTGAAGTAATCTCTTAAAAGACTAATCTCATTTCCGAACTCCATAGCGTGAGCGTCAATTCTGCCCACCCAGATCTCCGGTGCCTTATCACCGGAAAGACTATCCAGCAAGCCGTCTTCGTCAATATCCAGCCATATTCCGTCCAGATCCATCAGATAGAGATCCATCGGAAATTCCTCGTGCTCTCCCAATCCATCCATCTCATACCACGCTCTTGGAAGATTTCCGACAAGCACCGCTCCGCTGATATCTGAATGCATCTGGAGAAACGTCCTCAGATCTGCCGCTGATCCGCCGCTCATAACCCAGGTAGTGACATTCCAGCCCTCCGCTGAAAGATCGGATTCGAACTGTGCTAGCTCTGAAGCCAGAGGAATCTCAAGCCCTTCTGCTATTACGATGATTACATCCGAATCACCTCTGTCGGGAGAGACGGAAATCGATTTATGGAAGTCTGCCGGAAGCAGGGAAAGCGGAGACGGCTCAACCTGTGCCATTGGGCGCTGCGCCGGTCCCACCGGAACAGGTGTCTGAACCAGAAGAGCAAACAGAAGCAGTGTGTTCATAGTTATTCCTCTACATTGGGTTGCTAGTATGCTCTGGCGAGAATTACTTTAACGCTCGTTTCCCTGCCTGTCATGATGCACCTGCCGGAACCTCCGGTCTGATCCAGTGGGATACATCTGACTGTGGCTTTTGTCTCCTGCTGGAGCCTTATCTCATCATCAGTGTCGCCATCCCACCATACACTGTAGAACCCCGGTTTTTCATTGATCGCATTCGCGAATTCGTCGAAGGATTCTGCCGTATATGTTCTTTCATTCAGTTTTGTTGTCGCTTCATTGAGCATTTCTTCCTGGATCTTATCCAGCAATCCGGGCAGTTCGCTGGAAACAATGTCCAGTGCAACCTTGAATTTTCCATCTCTCCCGGGATTGTTCCTGGGACTGAGCATGACATATCCCTCTTCAATGTCCCTGGGGCCGATTTCAAGTCTGAGAGGAACACCTCTCACTTCCCAGTAATTGAATTTGAAACCGGGACTCATGCCTTCGCGGTCGTCCAATTTAACCCTGATGCCACTGCCTTCGAGTTCTGATGCTATCTTCTTTGCTGTTCTCAAGGTTTCTTCTCTTGCAGCGTCCTTTAGTATGGGTACGATTACAACCTGAACGGGTGCAAGCCTGGGCGGCAGACGGAGTCCATTCTCATCACCATGAACCATGATTACACCACCGATCAGTCTGGTTGATACACCCCAGCTGCTCTGATGAACGTATTTCTGTTCGTTGTTGCTGTCCAGATACATGGTATTGAAGGCTTTTGCGAAGTTTGTACCCAGATAGTGGGTTGTACCGCTCTGAAGTGCCCAGCCATTCCCCATCATTGCTTCAATAGTATAACTGGCTACTGAGCCTGCAAATTTCTCACGTTCGGTTTTTTTTCCCTGGATAACAGGAATTGCCGCAACGTTCCTGGCGAAGTTTTCATAAACATCCAGCATTAGAAGAGTTTCATCTCTGGCTTCATTTTCATTTGCGTGTGCGGTGTGACCTTCCTGCCAGAGGAATTCTGTGGTTCGAAGGAATGCTCTTGGCCTCATTTCCCATCGAATCACGTTTGCCCACTGATTCAGCAGCATGGGAAGATCACGGTAACTGTTGATCCACTTCGAGAACATGTGGTTGAACATTGTCTCGGAAGTGGGTCTGAGAACAAGCGGCTCATCCAGTTTTTTTCCACCCGCATGAGTGACCAATGCCAGCTCCGGAGAAAATCCTTCGACGTGTTCCGCTTCCTTTTCAAAAAAACTCTGAGGGATCAGCATGGGAAAGTATACGTTACTGTGACCGGTATCCTTGAAGCTGCGATCCAGACTCGCTTTGATATTTTCCCATATGGCAAATCCATAGGGTCTGATGACCATGCATCCCCGCACAGGGGCAGAATCAGCTAATTCAGCTTCTCTGATAACGTCCTGGTACCATCTGGCGTAATCCTTATCGGGATTCATAATATTCTTTGCCATTGACTTACTTCCTGTTAGAGCGGAATCATATATTTTCCTTAAAGCGAAAACTAATTAAGAGCAGAGGATACTCCAAGGGGAGAATTGACACTCACGTTACATATTATTAACTTGTTGATGTAGGGGGCCAATTGCTGAGAGTGGCAAAAAGAACCGATGAAGGCTACGCCCCGATGTTTTGCCGATGCGTGATCTGGAAAAGGTAGACAGAGGCAGCAACAGGCCGTTATAAGACCTTTAGCCCTGTTTTGAGAAACATTCTCAAGGGATATGGCCCCCACACTTCTTCAATGGGCATATACTCATGCCCGAAAGGCAGTAACTTGTTATCGTTGAGGGCGTTATACTCGTCGGTCGATGACCGGAGTTACAGATGGATACTGGTTTTTTTTACTATTTATACAGCTATTATGGTTTTTGTACCTTTGATTCGTCTTGTTCCCAGGGTACCCGTACCGATTCTGTCATTTGTTCTGTGTTTCCTTTTATACAAATGGAGAAAATTTCCTGGAGTATTAAAGCCCTGGCTGTTCTATCTTATTCTTGTGCTGTCCTACTGGCAACTGCAGTTTGTTGTGACGTCACATTTTCAGGAATTACATGGCGCGGGGATCATTGCTCTGGAGAAAAACCTGTTCGGATCACTTCCTGTTGTCTGGCTGCAGCAGCATCTTTATCAGCATGGAGAATTATCGTGGTATGATTACATGTTTGCGATCTTCCACTCAACACTTTTCTTTATTCCAATTGTATTCCCGCTGATTCTGCTGCTCAAACGCGGAGTTGAGCGAATGAAACGGGCAACGGTTGCAATTACACTGCTGACACTTGCCGGTTATGCAACATATGTATTATTTCCGCTTACTCCGCCCTGGATGGCTTCTCTTGAAAACGCGATTCCACATGTGGAGAGAATCACAATCAGAGCGCTTGGTGAACTTGCGCCGGGAGGAATAATTTCAGCCTTCAGTCCAAGTCCGCGAGGCGCAATGCCTTCACTTCACGCAGGGGTGCCGGTGTTGATAATGATAATGGCATTCAAGGAATTTGGATGGAAAGCCTGTTGGTTTTCCATTCTGGTTGCTGGAATATGCTTTGAGATAATTTATGGTGCGGAGCATTATATTGTTGATATTTTGGCAGGCCTTATATACGCTGTTGTTTCCTACATTATTGTATATAGATTGTTGCTTCCGGAAATTGTTGCGAAACCTGGCTCCAGTGGTGCCGGGAAGGAGAAACTTGAATGAAGGGAAACGTACGCTCTCTTCTCATTAAAAAGCAGAAGGGCGAAAAGATCGTATCGCTTACTGCATATGATTATGTAACCGCAAAACTTGAAGAAGAGGCCGGAGTTGATTTTATCCTCGTCGGGGACACGCTTGCCATGGTGGTTCTTGGGGAGGAGACAACCCTTACTGCTAACATTGATGTCATGATTACTCATACGAAAGCGGTCAGCCGGGGTGCAGAGAATACCCTTATCGTGGGAGATATGCCTTTCGGATCGTACGAATGCTCCGATGCTCAGGCAGTGAAGAACGCTGTGCGATTCCTTTCAGAGGGCGGGGCTGATGCGGTTAAACTGGAGGGCGGTAATGAGCGATCGGTTTCAAGGGTAAAAGCCATTATTGATTCCGGAATTCCTGTGATGGGTCATATCGGCCTGCTCCCGCAGTCAATTAGACAGATCGGAGGATACAGGGTTGTCTACAGTGATCAGCGCGACAGGATGCTGTCAGAAGCTTTTGCTCTTCAGGAGGCGGGTATCTTTTCTGTAGTGCTCGAAAGTATCGAAGAAGAGCTTGCTCGCGAAATAACGGGTAAACTATCTGTTCCAACCATCGGCATCGGAGCGGGAAGATATACGGATGGACAGATACTGGTTGTGAATGACATGCTCGGTCTTTCCGGTGAATTCAAACCGAAATTTCTAAAGAAATATGTACAGCTTGACGAAATTATCCTTGGCGCTGTGAAGGATTACTGTCATGAGGTTCGGGGCGGGGAATTCCCGACGGAGAAACACATTTACAGAGACAGGGAGGGTAAATGAGAATACTCGTCGTAGGCAGCGGAGGAAGAGAGCACGCTATTTCCTGGTCTCTGTCCAGGTCTGGAAAACACTCATTATTCTGTACTCCCGGTAATCCGGGTATGGCAGAGCTGGGAGTGCTTGAACCGGTCAAAGCTGATGATATTGCAGGTCTTGTTACCCTTGCCCGTGACAGGAATATAGATCTGGTTGTAGTTGGTCCTGAGGTGCCATTGGTCGCAGGGCTTGGAGACGCGCTCAGAGCTGAGGGTATCTCCTGTTTTGGTCCGGGGGAGAAGGCCGCCAGGCTGGAAGGCAGCAAATGGTTCGCAAAAGAGATCATGAATTCCGCAGGCGTATCCACAGCGCGGAGTAAGGTTTTCACAGACACAATCTCCGCTATGGAGTACATGGGTGAAGATGTCAAAGAATTTGTACTAAAGGCTGATGGTCTGGCAGCAGGAAAAGGGGTGTTTCTGCCCGACGAATCTGATAAGGCACGTTCTATCCTTGACTCCCTTTTCGGAGGCAGGTTTGGTGAGTCAGGTCAGCGTGTTGTTATCGAAGAGCGGCTTAAGGGCAGGGAAGTCAGCATACTCGCAATCTGCAGCGGGACTGATTGTGTTATTCTCCCTCCGAGCAGAGATCACAAGCGGCTCGGTAATGGAGATTCAGGTCCGAATACAGGAGGGATGGGAGCCATCTGCCCACCGCCTGAAATTGAAGATGGTTTTTGCAAAACAGCCAGAGAGAAAATCATCCTCCCGGTTCTCCGGGAACTGGATTCAAGGGGTATAGATTATAGAGGAGTTCTTTACGCTGGCTTGATGATTACTGATGAAGGTATCAAGGTTCTGGAATTCAATGTTCGTTTTGCTGACCCGGAGACTCAGGCTGTGCTTCCCATGATTGATGATGATCTTGCGGATCTTCTTGATGCTGCTGCCCGGGGAGGATCACTTCCGAGCTGCGTATCTGTTAAAGATGGCTGCTGCGCCTGCGTTGTGATGGCTTCAGGCGGATACCCATTGTCATATGAAAAGGGTTTTCTCATTTCCGGACTGGAGAAAGTTGAGGATGCTATTGTATTTCATGCCGGCACAAAGAAGACCGATGACGGGATTGTAACCAGTGGCGGAAGAGTGCTCAGTGTGGTTGTCACTGGAAATTCACTGAGCGAGGCGCTCGACAAAGCCTACCTTGAACTTGAGAAAATAGATTTTAAGAAAAAATATTTCAGAAGAGATATCGGGAGGACTGTATGATACTTGTTGGAATTTTAATGGGTAGCGAAAGCGACAGAGAAATGATGAAACATACTTCAGATATACTGAAGGATCTCGACATTCCGTTCGAAGTAAATATCATGTCCGCTCACAGAACACCTGATAAGGTAAAAGAATACTCTTCTACCGCTTCAGAGAGAGGTTTGAAGGTTCTTATCGCAGGAGCAGGGCTGGCAGCACATCTGGCAGGAGCGGTAGCGGCACACACCATACTTCCGGTGATCGGAGTCCCCCTTGCAGCGGGACCTCTCAACGGAATGGATTCACTTCTTTCCACCGTTCAGATGCCCAAAGGCATTCCGGTGGCAACGGTTGCCATTGGTTCACATGGAGCCAGAAATGCGGCATACCTTGCGGCTCAGATTATCGCTCTGGAAGACGAAAACATTGCAGCCAAACTGAGAGAATTACGGGGCTGGTGAAAACCACACTCATCCGGATAGATACCGATAAACCTGGCCTGGAAATTATTGAGCAAGTCTGCTCCTGCCTTCTCGGCGGCGGAATTGTTCTATATCCTTCTGATACCGTCTACGGTCTTCTCTGTCATGCTGACTATAAGGAAACAGTCGAAAGACTATCGGTGTTGAAGGGTTACAAAGAACGGAGACCATTCATACTCATCGTAGATGGCATCTCCATGGCTGAATCACTTACAGATGGAATTGATCTTGAGGTTCGTGAAATCCTTTTACAGCGCTGGCCGGGGAGACTGACAATTGTACTTCCAGCAGGGAACAGGTGTCCGGAATGGGTCAGGGGAGAGGATAACACGGTTGCGATGCGACATCCTGCCGATCCTTTGAGCAATTCGATTCTTTCAGAGGTGAGAATCCCACTGGTCTCAACCAGTGCCAATCTGTCCGGTATGCAGCCCGCCATGAGCCTGGCTGAGATCCCTGAATCCATACTGGATGGTGTGGATATCATTCTCGATGCCGGTACTCTGCCACCATCATCCCCCTCAACAATCATCCGCCTCCTCCGGAGCCAGGGTCGGACATAACAGGATTTGCTAAATAAGTTCTAAGTCGGTGAAATGATTCCAGATCTCTGGAGGTTGGGGACAGAGAAAGCATACACAAGAGGATTGAACGACTGCGATCAAGTTGAAGTGATATTGGGATTAGCCCGTAATGTGATCCGCGTTACTTATTATTAGTAAAACTGGCGCTGCAAAAGCAATCCGAAGAGGAGCAGAATTACAAAGAGAACGTCCATTTATTATAGAATTACTGATTTCGTAAGTGTACGATATTATGTCCGATAACTGATACCGATCCTGGCAGACCTTCCGATTCAACGGTATTGTTCATCGTCATCCGTTTCAGGGAAAAGGGAACTTATTATATGTACTCCGCAAGGGTTCTTCTGTCATCGGAAAGCAGGTTCGGTCAGTCGATGACAATAAATCGTCTTGTAGCGCTGAATCCCTCCGTGATCATCCGGCAGAAGTAGATGCCCGGTGTAAGTTCCCCTTGCTGCACCTCGTGAAATCCCTGTGCATACTCCTCATGCAGAACACAGGAAACCACCCGACCCGAGAGATCGAAGATGCTAAGGGAAACCGGTGCCGGTTCTTCAAGGCTGAATACGACGACAGGAGCGCTGCTCACAGGGTTGGGCGTAAAGGGAAGAAGAGCTGTGATCTCAGGTTCTGAGCCGCCTTCGATTCCCAGCGGATTCCATGTGATCATGATGTTGTAGAGGAGAGGAGTGGTATCTGGGTCTGTGGTGCTCATGAGGACCTTGTACTGGACGTACTGGTCGCCATCATCGAGGATGCCCGATAGAAGACAGGGGATGCTCAGTGTATCGGACCAGACACCCATCACGGTGTGATCGTCGGAGGATCTGATCTGGATAAGAAGTGAGGTCCCGTCAGGTGTCGACGAGTTCCAATCCAGGTAGTCCCAGTCGGGATTGTCCTCGGTATCCAGAATGCTCGATTCCAGGTATCCGTTGGATGAAGCAATGTCCCACCAGTTTATTCCGTCAGCGTATTCAGCTGCTGCGACGATATCCAGGAATCCGTCATCATTGAAATCAGCAGGCCAAGCCCATTCAGCACCTTCGAAGTTCCCTTCAATCAAGTGTTCATCCCAGTTCAATCCGGAACCGTCGGTGTTCTCCCACCAGGTGACGTCGTCTGCAAGTTCGGCCGTTCCGATGACATCCACATCACCATCGTTGTCTAGATCTGCAGATATCGCAGAGTGAGCACCGTCGTAGTATGTGTCGATCACATGGGATATCCAGTTATCCCCCGATCCGTCAGTATTCTCCCACCAGGTGATTTCATTGTCATGAACTGCTGCTCCGAGCACGTCCATGTAGCCATCACCATTGATGTCATCTGCATAGACTGCACATGCCCCATTAAAATTCTGGTCTATGGTGTGCTCGATCCAGTAGTACCCTGGTGTGGTATCGGAGTTCTCCCACCACGTGATTTCATCAGCGTGGACAGCAGCTCCGAGTACGTCCATGTATCCGTCACCATCTATATCGGCGGCGTAAACTGAACGAGCTCCGTCGTAGTATGTGTCGATAGTATGCTCGACCCAACTGGAGCCAGTTCCATCGGTATTCTCCCACCACGTGATCTCATCATCACTCCGTGCTGTTCCCAGTACGTCCATATCGCCGTCACCGTCGATATCCTCCGAGTAGACTGCACTGGCAGCGGCGAAACTGCCGCTGATCTGGTGTTCGATCCATGCATTACCTGAGCCGTCGGAGTTCTGCCACCATGTTATGCTGTTGTCATTGAACGCGGCCCCGATGACGTCGATGTAGCCGTCACCGTCTATATCTTCGCTATAGATAGCGTAGGCGTACGCAAAACCACTTGCGATCATATGCTTGATCCAGACGGTACCATAACCGTCTGAATTCTCCCACCAGGTGAATTCGTTAGCGTTGTAGGCAGCCCCCAGGATATCCAGGTCACTATCACCGTCTATATCACTTACATGAACGGAATGAGCACCGTCGAAATTGTCGTCGACCACGTATTCGACAATATCTCCCGTCAGCCTGAGCAGACCAGGAGCCTGCCACCAGTCCAGTCCCATTTCAATAAAGAAATCGCAGCCGAATTCGATCACAGGGCCTGGAACGCCCTGTCCTCCGGACCAATCAGTCTGTATAGCCGATCCTGCGTAAGAGAAAGAAGCGGAAACGAGTACGATTGTGCTGAGTTTCAAAATGTTCATATCACTACTCCTCTAATGCCGTACCTTAGTACACCATAATATAATAGTACTTAAAGGTATAACGGTCAATATAGCGATAGGAAACTCGATTTTGCACTAATATCGACTCTTTCCGGAATAATACTCTATGTTATTCCGGTATTTCAGTATTCCGGGGACAGTATCCCTAATTCCGAGAATCACAACCGTCATGGATCTTAACAGTTATTCAGTACACGCAAATCACATTGATAGAAGGGCAGAAATGCAGTACGCGAAAGTCTACCCTTTTGACATCACTCAGCTAATGGGTGACCACGCTATTTACCGCGAACAGAAATCCAGAGGGTTTTCAGAAGGCTTGGAGGATGAATCAGAATATTGGAGTAAGCCTGATTGGCCAGAGGGCAGGCGCATTCTCCCCGTCTGATTGATTTTCTGATTTCCGTGGATTTTTTCGAATGCCAGATATCCATGAAATCAGTCTCATCATCCAGAATTCCCATCTTTTTCCTGTATGCGAGTACTGCGCATGGCCAGATACTTCCATCAGAATTGATATGAACATTCAACAGCCCTGCAGAACACGGGATGACCTGTTTCTTCTCGTTGAGAATTCTGACAGTCAGATCGTAGTAGATCAACCTCATTGCGGTAGTAATCCGGGGAAGTATTTTCATTTTCTTCATGTTTTCCCGGATCGATATTTTAAATATCTCCATAAGTTCTTCGTAACTGTGGCTATCCGGTGTGATCCCGGAGCCGATATTAAAAAATTCTTCGCGTTCCTCAGCAATCTCGTTAATGTAAGTATCTACATCAAGGTTCTTTGCATAAGCTAGTATTTCGTGCAGATGTGCTGCATTGAAGCGAGAGATGACCGTACCCACTCCTACATGAAGGTACTTGTATTCCTCTCTGAGTTTTTTAAGTCTCTCTATTGTATCTAACAATTTCTCGAAGTTGCCCGGTACTCCTCTGATCTCATCATGCATTTTACCGATTCCGTCAAATGAGGGTTTTATTGTAAGTACCGTTCCGGGAGCTTCTTTATTCATGATATCAAGCGATCTTCTTGTGAGTAATTCGATCCTGTCAGGGGCAAGTCCGTTTGTGGGAATGTGGATAACAGCGGGATGCATATGTTTGCATGCAAGCTCTATGATTTCCGGCAAATCATCTCTCAGATAGGGTTCCCCTCCTGAAACATTGAAGAAATAAGTCCAACCAATAGATCTGAAAAGCTTTTCAATCATATAAATATCAAGATCATCATCAGAGCTATGCTTCCATATGTAACATGTTTTACACCTTGATTGACAGCGACGTGTGACAGAGAATGTTACATTGATTGGCTGAGGAGGGGGAGAGAGTCCCCGCATTGCAAGAGCACCTTTGAACAAACTTCCAGCAAGATGAAATATCTGTTCAATATGATTCATTTTTTCAGTGAATTTTTTTCTCAATGCTCCGTAGACAATTGCCTGAAGAGCATATAACCCTTCAACAATTATAAGCATGACCCTCTGACCAAGAGCGATGACTGTAGCAACCTCGACCCCGCCATGCACGAAACCTGAAAGAAGGATGCCCTGAATACCTTCTCTTATTCCTATTCCGCCCGGTATGAAAACCATTATGAGCGCGATAAACCAGGACACAGGACCTGCCATCAGACAGATTGCAATCATTGCAAAGGGTGGATCAGACTGAACCCCGAATCCCCTGAACCAGAAGTACAGAGCCATGCTTCTCAAGCTCCATGAAAGTAGATTGTAACCAACGAATGCAGCCTGGTGCCTGTGAGAGATGTGAGGCAGGTCATCAATATCTGCTCCCAGTCTGTGACTCAGCTTATGAGTGATCACCCTTTGTATTTTCGGCGCGAAGAGCATTATGACTCCAAGACCTGCTGAAATCCAGAGAGCAATTACTACAGGAATTGGTACATTTGCAAGACCGAGAAACGGAAGGCCTATCAAGGCCATAATAGTCAGTGTGACCATCATATACAGGTTTTCGAGAATAAAGGCTGTTATGGCCTTGACAGGACCGGTCCCATTTGCTTTCAGGAAGGCAATCCTTCCGACAATCATCCAGAGTTTGCCTGGAACGTACTGACCCATCTGGGTGGTATACCAGTTGCGCCTGACTTCGCCTTTATCAATCTTGGGAATTTTCAGGGCTTCCAGAATCTTTCTCCATGGCGCAGGCGCGAAATAGTATCCCAGTAACAGCGAGATGAAAGAAAGTCCGATCATGGGAAGGCTTGCGCAGTCCCTGGAGTTTTCCCAGAAACTGATCAGTTCGGGTTGCCACCTGGGCCATAGTTCCAGAGCGAAATAGAGAATGGCGAGAACAAGAAGGAGTACTCCACCCCAGGTGGAAAGCAGATGAAACAGTTTTTTGCGATCCTTGACCATTATGCTGATTTCCGCTTTCTTCTGATTATCAGATCAAATGCAATAAGGAGAATGGCACATATCAATCCTGCAATTGATATCAGAAGACCCATCCTGAAATCCGATGAATCGAAGGTGAATTCCACCACATGTAATCCAGCAGGTACACAAACACCCCGCTGCCAATGATTAGCCTGAAGCATAGAAGCTGGTTCCCCATCGATTCTGACCTGCCATCTCGGATACCAGGTATCAGCAAGAATCAGAAGACCTTCTGAAATATTTTCAGTGTTGATGACCACCCTTTCCGGCTCATCAACCACAATTGAAGCCTCCGCGTCCGTACTGTTAATCAGTTCTGGTAATCCAGGATTTTCATACAGAATTGAAACATCCTGAAGATTTATTCCTGACGAAAGGGCTGCTATGCACTGTTCCTCTGTGAGATGTATCCAGCTGTCGGCAAACCATGTTCTTGGCAGTTGATTTTCCGGGAACAGTATACGGAGAGTATCCAATGATGCCGGATCCTCTGTGGAAACCTGACTCAGCAGAGTACTCCGTACCTGATCGTAGGTAAGATTCCCCCCATCGGATTGCAGTACGGTATAAGCGGTCTGGCGGAAAGAAAATATCCCTCCTGAAGATAAAATGGACTGCAGATCTTCTGCGACAGCTGGTTTGGCGGCGTGATAACCCGTTACTGAACGAATATGCAGAGGAACAAATTCGTTACCACCGGGCAGTAATCTTCCGGAACCCAC
>DAOWNO010000310.1 GCA_030642525.1 Candidatus Aegiribacteria sp. | reverse complement strand
TGAAAGCCTGTCAGTATTGAAATTTCTAAGATCAGAACAGCAGATACTCAAACAAATGGATGGCGGTGCAGAAGCCTCGGAAAAAGCCGCTGAAGCCGAAGAGGTAGCGGCATCAATTGCCAGACTGGCATACGCCGTTGATAACGCCCGGACTTACAAAAATGAATGTGTGATGAACCGGGTCTATTCCTGATCAAGAAGCAGGACTTCCTGCTCCAGCCCGGCATTGAAACGGTCCATGAGAGACACGACATACTTAACGGATGGATCAGCACTCCCCCGCAGTCTGCCGAGTATGGCGGTATTATCTTCAACTAATCCGGGTTTACTGTACCTGTCGAACAGCTCTTCAAGATCATCCGGCATGAACAGGATTGTCCGCCCGGAACATGCCTCTTTAATCCGAAGGTATTCATCAAGTCCTACCGGATCCCTGTCACCGTAATGAACAATCCGGCATCCGCTCATGCCTGAAGAGGCGAGCCATTCCAGCAGAAGACGGGAAATCCTTCCTCCCGTGTAAACCGCAAGTTTCTCGTTCGGTTTGATGTCCTCGAAGTGCAGGAACAGCTCCAGATTCTCGATAGTGGCAACTGCTCCATCGTAATGGAAATCCAGACCTCTGCTGCTGATGAAAGAGGCCATTCCAAAGGCCCGGGTTAATTCTGCAGCCGGAAGAGAATTATCCTCCGAATTCAGCACGGCATCATCAAAGCCCCGCAGAAGCACCGGTTCGCACATCCGCAGGAGACCCTTTCTGGAATCACGAAAAGCTGCAACTCCCGATGCCCGGGGTGGAAGAACCGCATGTTCGGAAGCGAGACCGGAGGGATAACAGCCTACGATGAACTGCCTGAAATGCCTGGCGCTCTCAATCACGATCCGGCTGCCGCCAGCTTTAGGTTCTTCTTTGAGAATTCCCGAAGCAAAGAGACTTTTCAGCCGGTCTCTGTTCCTTCCCTTCACTCTGCTTGAGGGAATATGTCCGTCCCATAACAGTTTTTTAAGAACAGCCGCGAAGGAGTCAACCGGTTTCATATTCTTCAGGTTCCTGTATAACAGGTGTATAACTGCGGGAGAGGTGAATTCTTGACTTTTCAGGGTCAAGATACACCCTGCCGCCGGTATCTCTCATGAAGTAAAGATTCTCCGCCGCGTCCATGGCGTCAGGACTCGCGAGAATAGCGGGAAATCCCATACCGAAAGCCGCTTCAACAACTGCAAAGAGATTGTCCCTGTCCAGGCTTGAAGCCTCGTCCAGATAGAATGGAATCCTGACCTCCCTGCCGGCAACCAATTCGCGGAGAAGCATAAGGTTCATAAGCACCTTTATGGTAATAGTCGTACCGTGGGACTCTATGTTTTCCAGCCTGGTGAATGTTCTGGATTTCCCGTTCGCGGCAGTTATCTCAAAACTCAGATTGAACATATCAAGAAGGTGAATTCTTCCGCTTCCTGTTTTTTCCAGCAGCTCTCCAAGAGTCACCAGTGATTCCTCAACTGCTTTCCTGTCGGAGAAAAGCGGCATTTCATCCGCCTCCATTTTTCTGCGGATCATAGCAGTCCAGCGGCTGTTCTCGAACTTCAACTCCAGGTTGAACAGTCTTCTTTCTTTCAGTGAATCCAGTTCTTCCAGGTACTCAAGCAACCGGGTTGTTATTTTGCTGTCAAAGGAGTTTCTAAGGCGGAGCATATGGTCCCGGCCCCGGTTGACTGCTTCCGGCAGAAGCTCAGATATTATCTGACCAATTCAAAGGTGACAAGATAGATATATTTAATGTTCTCTGATAGATAGTGATGGATGTAGAACTCGTTCTCGTTGGTGATGCCGGTGAGGTCAATCATCATTGTTACGCTTATCCATCTGTTTCACGCCAGGCATCATCCTGATTCCATGTTGACCTGAAATCTGAACCATTCTGAATCGAATTCACAACAGGCATGAGAAATTCAACTAATTCACCAAGAGTGGCATCGAGGTTGCCGGGAATTACCTGTGGCTCTGATTTCCTAAGGAAAGCATTCCATTGAATCTGTTTTCCTGAGTCTTTTCGGAATTCCATCTCTACTCATACGATTGCTTCCAGATAAGGGCGCATTACATTCGTCATTTTACATACTTTCGCTGCTTCCCATAGTTCATCAACGGTTGCTTTCCGGTTGTTTTTTGTTTCTTTGAGAGCTTCAAGGGCAATATCCAGACCGATTTTGTTACGGAATTTGAAGCAATCAGCCACCGTCTTTGCCGGACTGTAGATCTTCGTCGTTACGTTGTTTACCTTATGGATTTCAATCCCGAAACTGAAAGCTGAACCAGTAAGTCGAATAATTTCGATCGGAGGGTATTGAGATTCCGGCTCCCATTTCTTATTCTCTATGGCAATCCAGACCTTATGCGGAATCTGTGTCGTCAGTTCATGAAAATGAAGAGCAGAAATCAGACAGATCACTCCATTGGGAATTTGCTTCGATACTTCAGCGAGTGAGAAGGATTCATTGTTTATTGATTGAGGGAGAACATAGAGGCCACGGCCTATTCTCTCAATCTCACCTTTTTTGTACATGCGATGCAGATACATACGCGAGATACCCTCTGCTTCTACATCCCTGGGCCTTATTATGCCCATCTTCTTCGCAAGTTCGAGTATTTTCTGTTTTCTGTTCATGTTCACCTCCTGTTACGTTTCCTCGGTAAATATATACAATTACCGAGGTATTGTAACAGTATGTCCCGGACAGTATTCACAGCACACTTACATGTTTGCTCCGGTCAGAACAGCTATGACCTGTATCCAGGCCTGCTTCTCCGTTTTCATGGTCTCTTCGATCCACTGGTAATACTCATCGAAGATATTGTTGATTTCTCTTACCTCGGTCTGTTTTCTTGATTCAACGATTTTATCTGAAAGGCGGCTGTTCTCGAACTTCAGCTCCAGGTTGAACAGTCTTCTTTCTTTCAGTGAATCCAGTTC
>DAOWNO010000267.1 GCA_030642525.1 Candidatus Aegiribacteria sp. | reverse complement strand
GGTTCATTACAACTGTGTTCTGTTCTTTAATCGCTGCAATAATCTCTGGGATTCCATCTTCATTAAAATCGCATACATCAATGGAAGTAATCGGTGAATTGTTTCCGATTCTCGGTGGAGCAATTCGATATCCTTCAGGCATATTTCCGTTTGAGTTGTTCGGAGTGTAAGCAATCATTATTCCACTGGTCGATTGAACACATATGACAATTAACTTAGCTACATCAGATGCGATTTCAACTGGAATGACTGTAAGTACAGGATTGATATAGGTGCTGCGCACCATTCTCCAACCATCATTGCTTGATAAATCGTTAAACAGATAGTTAACCCTATCCCCGGAGACGGTTAATTGACTATTCGCAAACGCACGGATAATGGTAACACGATATTCAGGCTCATAAGTAAAAGCGATTAGATCCAGAAATCCGTCATTATCCAGATCAAGTGAATACATCGTCCTGAAGCTAGAACAGGTATCAGCAATTGTATTTTCTTCAGGTTCAAGCCTTAATTCACCTGGATTGCTGTACCAGTTAATATTATTGGCTCTATTCAAATTCCGAAGAGTATCGGTGAATTCATAGAAATAATAGAAACTATCGGCGTTTATGCTTGACCATTCAGTCTGCAGGATCTCTGCAGAGAACACAGTATCAATCATTGGGTACACAGGTGAGAGAATAACTGGATCCAAAATAAAATCTAGTGTTTTACTCTCATCTTCTATCAGGATAATGTCAGCGACAGAACTTGGAATCATTCCGACCATGTGAACGGAGATACTATAAAGTCCTAGGGGTAAATCGCTAATTTCGTAGTAACCCGTTCTATCTGTCATGTTTCCAAATGGATCGTCATTTTCATCATAGGCTATTACTGATGCACCGATTGCGGGATTCCTGTCTGCATCCATGACTGTCCCGGAAATGCTGCCAGTATTGGAGATTTCCATTCCTTCATCTGATAAGTGCGTTGGGAATGTAAGCACCGAAAGAAAACATAAACTGCATATTACTCTCATAATTTTAATAATATTCATTTGAAAATATTAAGGCAAGTGGTAATACAGCTGATCTCAAGCAGAATCCTCATAACATCAGAACTCAAACTCCACTCCCAGTATGGGCATCATTCCCCATTGGTGGATGTAGTCCTCCTTCCGGTCTATCCGGTTCCAGTAGGTTGCTGTAACGTTCCACCGGTCATAGGTATTCCATGCTGAGGCGTAGCAGATAAGACTCGATCCTGAGAAGTGGAATCTTCTGTCCCCGCGGATGTTCAGAAAATGATAGGCTGGAAACCTCTCGGCATTGATCCTTTCTTCGTCCAGAACGGTCCGGTTGAACTCCTCACAGGCAGCAGGGTTCAAATGTAACTGATGCTATGACAATAAGTTGAAGGATCAATGAGAATGCTGATCAAAATCGCATATGTACTCTCCTTACTATCTCCAAGAATCGGTAAGATTTCTTTCAAACTTGCTAATCATATGATTTAATCATATGTTTCAATCATGTGATTATGATACTGAAAAACGATAATCCGTCAATACCTGACGGGTTGCCAGAAAGCATCGGAGAGGTTACCTTAGCTGAATCAGACCTGGAGGGCTTATGGAAGATAAAAGCGGCACACGGAAGAAAATCATCCTTGCCGCAATAGACATTCTTAACAGTGAGGGTGTCAGCGGAATCACCACCCGCAGCATCGCTGAAAAAGCAGGAGTCAACTCCGCTGCCCTGAACTATTACTACGGCTCCAAGGACAACCTTATCGATCATGCCCTCAACATGACACTGGAACATGTGTTCAGCGACTGGCTGATGATCCTCGAATTAGAGGAGCTGGACCTTCCCGTCAGGATCTACTGCTTGCTGGATTTCACTATGGAGGGTGTTTTGAAATACCCGGGAATTGTACGTTCGCACCTGTTCGACCCACTGGGAAAAGAGAAAACAAGGAAGGCATTCGCAGAAAACACGGGCTCCCTCCTGGACAACCTTGCTGCAATGCTTGAAGAACGTATATCTCAGACAAAGGAAAATCTCAGGCTGTCACTCGGACAGATGCTGCTCACAGTGATATCCGCAGCCATGATCCCGGAGCTGTTCACGGCGATCACCGAAAAAGATATCACCGAAGCTCAGGCAAGAAGCCGCTTTATTCTTTACCTCCTGAAGCGATTTCTCGATGTGGAGCTGACGATAACGGATGTTATTCAGAGCGATATCATCCGGGTCCGCAAACTGGCTTTCACTTCGAATCAGGAGTATTCGCAGCCTGGTACTACATAGCATGTGTTCCGGAAAATGTTAAGATGTTAGGCCCGGCCCCGGTTTTTATGCGTTTATGCGCTCCTCTGGGTCTTCAGGCTGCACCGCTCGATATGTGAACGTGTACAGCTTTTCCCGCTTCAGGTATTTCGCGGCAGCTTCATTCGCCTGCTTCATACTGGTCTTCATAACTGCCTGGTGGAATTTCTCTGAGAAATCCTCGTCATGGCCGAAAAGCAGCGGCACGTAATCCCGATTGAACACCGACGCAGGTTTCTCTCCCATTTTTTTCCAGCGGCCGTCAAAATAGGATTTCGCCTGCTGGAATTCTTCCTCGGTAAAACCTTCCGAGCCAGGTTCGGTAATTTCGCGGAACATTCCTTCGAGAGCCTGATTCTCGTTTTCAGGCGATGTCCCGATATAGGCCATGAAACCGCCCGTTCCGAAGTGCTTTACAATCATCGAATAAACTGTGTAAGCAAGCCCTTCCTTATCCCGGAGGTTTTTAAACAATCGCGCTGACATAGCTCCGCCAAGCATTTCATTCACCATCGTCAGTGCCGGCAGGTCTTCGTGACCCTCCGGCACTCCGGGAGCCAATACTATGATTATCGTCTGGAACTGTTCTTTTGTTTCAACCAGTTTCATTTCCTCGGCGAATTCTGCAACAGGATGTTCAGCAAGCTTTCTTGAAGGTAATTTACCAAATTTCGCTTTAACTTTCTTAAGAAGGTCATCGGGTTCGATATCTCCCGCGAATACCAGTACAGCTTCGGAAGGATTAAAAAGACCTTTCAGGTATTCCCTTATTCTTCCGCCGACAATACCGGGAACGGTCTCTATCAACCCGTTATTCGGAAGACCATAACCTTTGCGGCCGAAAAGAACTTCTAATGCTTTAGTAAAAGCATACCGCATCGGGAAATCGTGCGTTGCCTGTATTTCCTTCAGAACTGTCGCACGGGTAACGTCTATTGCGCTGTCAGACATTGAAGGTTCGCTAATCAGTTCATAGTAGAGGTCGATAAACAGGTCGATATTCTCCGGGAGAACGGAACCTCCGATCTGATGCGATTCAGAGAGTACTCTGGTGTCAAATTCCGCGCCGATGGCTGCAGCGGCTCTATCGAATTCCGCACCTGGATGGGAAAGCGTCCCCTGAAGCATCGAAGAAAGCGCCAGATTAGTTATACCCGCATCGAGAGGGTTCTCAATCGCGGTGCCTGGAAGGGATATCATTGAGGAATAAACCATATTGAGCGACGGGTCCGGTATCAGAATGACCCGCAGGCCGTTTTCGAGTTCGTGAACGGTTCTGCCGCGCCGCTGCTCATCCCACAGTTTTTTATCCGTGAGAACGGGGACTATAGTTTTGCTCTTCTCCGGCAGATAGAAAGACC
>DAOWNO010000117.1 GCA_030642525.1 Candidatus Aegiribacteria sp. | reverse complement strand
TGCATTCTTGTATCAACGACAGCATCAGGTCTGAACCTTCTGGCTTCGAAAATGCTCTTGAGATAGATTGAGGGATCGCTGTCGTACAGTATAGTGTGAAAACCTTCTTCGTATTTCAGAAGTTGAATGTTACGCTTCGAAACAATAATTCCTACTTCAGCTTCTGGAAAAAGATCACGGACTTTGCGAAAGAACGGAAGGGAGACAGCCATGTCCCCGATAGCGTCCCAGCGCATTATCAGAATTCGTTTCAGCTTTACATTCTCAGGCACCCTCTGATATACATTGGAAGATCCGAAGCGCGACAGTACTGTTCTGGAAAGCAGTTTTCTCCCGAATGTCTCCAGTTTCTTCAGCATTCCAATTACCTTTCTGCAGATATCAGCGGATAAACCATTCGAATTCTCAATCCGATTCAATATTACAGTGATTATCACGATCAGCGTTCATTATAATACAAGCATCTGTTAACCATAACTACTGCGCCAGAATGTCTCTAAGAGTTCTTGTGCACTAAATGCAGTAGTGTATGTCTATGTTATCTGATTACTATATCAGCATGTATGGTTTGCCTGAAATAGTGGAAAGTAACATGCTTGTGAAAAAGGTAACAATCAAACTTGAAAGGAAATCAACATGCCCGTAAAACATATCAAAGGAAACGAAATCAAAGATGCAGCTGCTGTAAAAGACAAAATTGCTCTTATTGATTTCGGTGCACCATGGTGCGGACCATGCAAGATGATCGAGCCGGTTCTTGAAACACTCTCAGAAGAAATGAACGACATGATCAGTTTCTATTCTGTAAACGTTGATGAGAATCCATCTGAATCTTCCACGTTTGGAATCAGAGGCGTTCCGACTATGATAGTCTTCCATGATGGCCAGGAGGTAGACAGAATGGTAGGCTACCGTGACGTAGATTCTCTGAAAACACAACTTACCGAACTTGCTGAGTCGAAATTAAGTATTTAGCAGAATGAAAGATCTCAAAATAGGTTTGACAGGCCATCCTGTAAACTCCGAAGTCAAAGAGTCAGTAACAGGACAATCGTTTGATGTCATTATTATAGGAGGAGGCCCGGCAGGACTCACTTCAGCCATATATGCAGCAAGAGAAAATATGAGCACGCTGTTATTGGAAAAGATATCCTGCGGAGGATTGCCGGCAACTACGGATATTATTGAAAATTATCCAGGTTTTCCTGAGGGTATTAAGGGAATGGAACTATTACAGAAGTTCAAGGAACAGGCAAAGAGATTCGGTGTAAATATTGCCGAGTACAGGGAAGTAAAACAGGTCAGTTCAAAAGGGAACAGTATACTAGTTAAAACATCCGATAAAACCTATCAAACCCTTGCTGTAATTGTAGGTTCAGGCAGCATTCCAAAGATGTTGAATATTCCCGGAGAACAGGAATTCATGGGCAGGGGCGTATCCTACTGCGCAATATGCGATGGACCACTTTTCAAAGATATGGATATAGCTGTGATTGGCTGTGGAAACTCCGGTTTGCAGGAGGGAGAGTTTCTTCTTAACCACGTGAAAAGCATAACTTTTATCGAGTACCTGCCCTATATGACAGGCGCCAGGATATTGCAGGAGAAACTGCAGAAGAATGATAAAACTGACTTTCTGTTAAACCATGCACTTACCGGCATCAACGGCAGGGATTTCGTTGAATCTGTTACAGTAAAAGACAGGAACAACGGAGAAAAAAAGGAGATTGCGATTTCAGGAGTGTTCATATATGCGGGTTTCTTACCCAATACTGGATTTCTGAACAAAGATGTGAAGCTGGATGACGCAGGATATGTCATTACTGACGAGGATATGATGACGTCTGTTCCCGGCATATTCAGCGCAGGAGATGTACGCTCAAAGAAAATACGTCAGATCGATACTGCCTGTGCAGATGGTACAATAGCTGCAATATCTGCCAGGAATTATATAAGTAAACTTAAACCTTGAAATGATAATCATTCTTCATCGTGTGCAGTCAGTAAGTAGAAAGTATTCAATACTCGAACTGTTCACGGATAGTTAAGGGAGAAAATAATGGCGCTGTTATCTTCCGAAGATACCAAACAGGTAAACAAATTATTTGAAGCACTTGAAACAGACGTAAATGTCAGAGTCTACACACAGAAATTGAATTGTCCGACATGTTCCGATACGGAGATGATTCTTAGGGAACTCGATCCCCTCTCCGACAAACTGAACTTCACTTTCCTGAATCTTCAGACGGAATCAGATCAGGCCTTAAAGGATGGCGTGGACAGGGCACCGGCAATCGTAATTTCTGACGGAACCCATTCCAGAGTAAAATTCTTCGGTGCTCCTTCAGGCTACGAGTTCAGCTCATTTCTTACCTGTATCGTAGATACCGGCGGATCCGGGGAACCCCTGACAGAGGATACTACGGATTTTCTGGATGGACTTGAAACTGATCTGAACATGCAGGTTTTCGTTACTCCAACCTGTCCTCACTGCCCCGGAGCGGCTGTTCTTGCAAACAGAATGGCCAGTTACAGCGATAAGGTCAATTCAGCCGTTATTGAAGCCAACGAGTTTCCGGAGCTATCAAACAGATTCAGAGTCCAGGGAGTACCAAGAACAGTGATAAATGAAAAGTTCTTTTCTGAAGGCGCCCTGCCGGAATCAATGATGATTCAGGCCCTGCAGAAGGCTCTGAAGGACGATCCAACCGATGAAACAAACCTGATGGACTACCTCCAGGACAACTGATTTTTATATCTTATTCGATACAGTGACATGATTCCTGTTTCATGTCACTGTATAATCCCTTAATAATCCGGAGGTTTTTATTTCTGTTTTTCTCATAACTGTTTCGCTTCTTGCGGCTCCTGTTGAATTCCCGATGGAATGCACCGGAGTTCTTGAAGCATACAGCTTTTTCAAACAGAGTGTTGAGCATTTCATCTACGGCAATATTGAAGCTGATGTCAGATTGTTCCGGATAGGCCGGTTTTCATGGAAACTGGGTCTTTCCATGGAAACGTACATGGGTGAAAGCTGGAACAGCCCGGAGATGAAATTTAATATCTATGGCGGTCACTGGAATCTCAAGACTCAGTTCGAATATCAGCTGGAACCGGTTCTTCTCAGGATTTATACCGATCACGAGTGTTTTCACAACATCGATATGGCCGATACACTTTCCGAGTATATGAATAACATCAAGCTGGGAGTTGTGCTGGAAGATCCGGCTCCGGCCTTCAGCGATGATATTTGCTTTTTGCCTGCCGGATGGCCGGATGGATGGTTTTCACTCGGGTTTTACAGACCTAGAGGAAACACTTTCCAGAAAGGTCACAATTTCAACTGGTCCATACATTATGATGTTGACTTCGAAGGAGCTGCATGGCACTCGTGGCTGTCAGGAGCGAGATATCACGCTGACTTTTTCTTCCATGACGATGCCGGCAGCTCATCCAGACACCGGGGTGAACTCTACTTCGCGTATGGAACTCCATCAGGCTCATTTGAGACTCATCTGACACACTATTTCAGGGATACACAACCCTTCAGATCACTCGAAGGTGAAACCTGCTGGGGAATCAGATTCATCTGGTAATCTCTGTCAGCCAAGTACCTTTTCAGAAATTACCATAGGTGGAACACTGACTTGCCCTTTACGTACCGCACTTCCCCGAATCTCGATTTTGCTGAACAGATCAAGCGGTTTCCAGTTCCATCGGAAATCCTTGACAGGATGCACGATTTTCCCATTTTCAACAAAGAACACTCCGTCTCGCGTCATACCGGTAAGGCTCAGTTCCTTCTGATCGACAAAGCGGATATACCAGAATCGTCTGAAGAGAAGAGCTCTGCCTTCAACTCTGTTTATGAGGTCCGCTGTCGACCCCTCTCCCCCTTCAATGGCAAGTGTTCCGGGGATGAACAACGGCTTCCGATCTGTTTTATCAGCCCAGTATCGCTGGCATGGCTGATTAATCAGTACACCGTTTTCGATCCAGACAGCATCCTCTGCTGCAAGACCTTCCTCATTGAACGGATCACCTTTCAGAATACCGTTCACTATGCTGCTCACTGTAAACAGATCTCCGGTAACCTTCTCCCCCTGCCTGCCCGTGAAAACCGTTAATCCTTCATCAGCCTGTCGGGCATTAAGAGACCAGGCTATGTACGGTACAAGGTCGGCAACAGCCTGCGGTTCAAGAATCAGCTTGTATGAACCCGGTTCAAGATCAACCTGATCCATGTCAGCTTCAGCCTCCTGAGCGACCTCTTCGATAGTCTTATCGATCGGAAGATCGCGCCATGCAATAGAGTTGACAGATCTGTAGCTTGAGCCTTTTCCTCTGTCCATGGTCAATCTGAGAAAAGCTGATGCGGACCGCTGGAACCCCAGGTTCCCTGTGGAAGTGCCAAGAGCAGTTCTATCAATACTCACTCCCGTTATTCCGGAAGCCTCCATATCGTTTCTTTCCGCAGTTTCAATCACGGCTGCCACTGCTCCGGTGCGACTATCCGGCTTAGCTTCAGCAGTTTCAGCATCCCATTTCTCAACAATCGGATAAACCTGACCTGCAGGAACCGGAGGCATGTACTCAGGGTCAGGCGAGGCAGTCTCAAGCATTTCCATGGCGGAATCGAGTATTCCTGGAATCGCGTCCATATCTATCCTGTGAGTGCTGTAGACAGCCTGTCTTTCCCCATCACCAAGAGTCAATCGAAGTCTGCGCTCAAAAGTATCCATGTTCTGGGTGATTCTGTTCTGGCCGAATCTGACAGTTGCCAGCCGCTGCTCGGTCAGCCTTGCCAGCACATCGGGAACAGAGGCTTGCTCCAGAATTGCATCAATGAATACAAACATCTCTTCCCTGGTCATTCCGCACCCCTTCCTACTTCGATATTCCTGAACCTGGACACACTGGCTCCATGGGTCATCCTGGCGGACTGAACAGGTTCTCCCTTGCCGCATGTAAGCAGGCCCATAGTCCTGAAGAATCTTTTATCTGAAATGCCGTCACAGGAGCCCCAGAAATCTCTGGTTTTAGATCTGTAAATGACCTTTTTGAGAGGCTGAATCTTCTTTCCATTCCTTATCTCCCAGAACAGGTCGCCGCCGAACTGGAAATTGACTCTTCTCTGATCGATACTGAATGATCCGCGCCCCTCGATATATATGCCCTTCTCCACTTCCGAAATGAGATCATCCGGAGTAACCTGCTCCGTTCCGGGTTCAAGATAGAAATTTGGCTGTCTGTTTATTGGAAAACTGGCAAAATCCATAGCCCTGCAGCATCCTCTGCTATGCTGTCTGTCAACAAGAAGAGCCGTCTCCCGAACAGAACCGAATTCCTGGAAAATACCGTTCTTCACTGTATACCATTTCTGACCGGGCACTCCGTCATCGTCCCAGCCCCAGCTGGCTACTCCGTACGGGAGTGTATTGTCAGCGATGAAATTCACCTTTTCCGAACCATATTTCAAATGCTGCTGGTCGCTGATTTCAAGAAAGGTTCTGCCGGCCATATTCGCTTCCCAGCCAAGAACCCGGTCGCTCTCGGTGGGATGTCCAACGGACTCATGCATGGTAAGACTGAGATGAAGTCCATCAAGCACGAGATCCATTACGCCCGAAGGACCTTCAGGCGCCTTCACCTTCATAATAGCTTCTTCCCTGGCTTTCTCAGCCCATGCGATCATATCTACCTGCTCTATCCATTCCCATCCGGCTATCCTCGCGCCATCCTGAAGAGATCGGCTCTGCATATCATTATTATGTACAGCGTACGCTATCAGAATAGGCTGTGTAAATGTCAGATCGGATGAGACCAGGGTTCCCTCTGTGTTCCCGAAAACTCTTTTTCTCCTTTCGAACCAGAGATATGACCAGCTCATACTTATCAATGGAGAAGAATGAATGATATCGGTTGCATTTGAAAGAAGATCCATCTTCTCTGTTCTGGGTATATCAAAAGGATTCTTCTCGCAGGGTCCATCGTAATGACCGGTTTCAGGCTTCTCAATGGAGAGTTTAACCATACCGTCAGTTGCACATGATCCGGACTTTGCCACATCAACAGCTCTTTCAACGGTTTTTTCTATGAGACCGGCTTCAAATCCGCTGCATGAAGCAAATCCCCAGCAGCCGTTCACGAGCACTCTTATTCCGATGCCCTGGTTAGCCTGCATTTCAGTTTCAGCCAGTCTCTGCTTCCGGAAAGCAATGCTTTCAAGATCAACATTCTCCACTCGTACATCGCCGTAATCTACTCCTCGATGCCGCAGCTGTTCGATTATTTCAAGCGCTAAACCTCTCATCTCTTCAATCATTGGATATTTCCTTCCGAATCGTTCGTGGTTTTGTTATCACCGCTTGAAGGACAGTCCGCTTTCTCAAGAATCCTTGTCATTCTCATATTGAAATTCTTTTTCGATTCCAGCCTCCGATTAATGACAACTGCAGCTATAATACCCGCCAGCAGACCAACACCCGCACCAATCGCTCTAACCGAATCGGTTTCATTCATCATGAAAAAATATCCGGCTGTAAGAAGCAGTACGGGCAGCAGAAATGTGGATGTAATCATGATAAGTGACGCGGCTGGCGCAAGCTCAAGTTCAACAAGATCACCGACTTGAGCCTCAGCTTCGTTTCTCATCCAGCTTTCAGGGTTAGATGATTTTCTGCCTGAAAGCGAAAAAAAGGCACTCCTGGCTTCACAGTCATCACATTCTCCTGAACCGGAAAATGAAACCAG
>DAOWNO010000241.1 GCA_030642525.1 Candidatus Aegiribacteria sp. | reverse complement strand
GAAAGTGCCGGAATTATTGCATCACCGGCAGGAATGATTCAGATTCATAAATAAACTAAACAAGTATCATCTGCTCTGCAATGAAGAAAGGTATTGTTTATCGATTGCTGTAATTTATATATGTTATGCCAATCAATTATGCTGTGCTTCATTATCCGGTTATAATGAAAGGTAGAAAATGTTTCCATTCTCAGGAATAGTCGGCCAGGAAGACGCGAAGCTCGCACTTGCCATAGCGGCAGTTGATCCAGGCATGGGAGGAGTACTTCTGTCCGGCATGAAGGGTACCGGAAAGAGTACCATTGTCCGTTCTTTCGCGGATATACTTCCTGACCGCACAGTGGTTGAAAACTGCCTGTATGGCTGTTCGGGAGTGAGCGATAATTTCCTGTGCGATGATTGCAGAAAGGCTATGGAAAGCGGTAATCTTCCGGATACCATCAGCATCAGACCCGAGCTGATAACGGTACCGCTCGGGGTTACCGAGGATCGTCTTCTTGGAACAATAGATGTGGAACTACTTTTGCGTGATGGTGTGCAGAAGTTTCAGCCCGGGCTCATGGCAAGAGCAAACAATCAGGTTCTTTATATCGATGAGGTGAATCTTCTGCCTGACAATATCACCGATGATGTACTTGATGCCTGCGCAAGCGGTTTCAACACGGTTGAAAGAGAAGGTGTTTCAGTAACGCATCCTGCAAGATTCATTCTTATAGGTACCATGAACCCGGAGGAGGGTAACCTTCGTCCCCAGATACTGGACAGGTTCGCTATGTCCGTTGACATCAGAACTGAACGGGATCCCGGTCTGAGAATTGAGATAATCGAACGGACACTGGCCTACGAGAGTGATAGGAAGCGTTTCAACCGGGCTCATGAGAAAGCTGTCCTGAGATTGAGGAAAACAATATCTGCGGCACGTTCCAGACTTCATGATGTAAAACTGCCAGTTGCCGCAATTGAGACGGTTGCAGAAGCGATGTCCGAGCTGAATGTCGACGGCCAGAGACCTGACCTTGTAATGATAAGAGCGGCAATTGCCTGGTCCGCCCTTGAGGCGAAGCCTGAAGTAAATTCCGAAGCTCTGATCAAAGTTGCTCCGCTGTGTGTATGTCATAGAACAAGATCGGGAGGGATGAATCAACCTCCCTCCAAAGATGAGCTTATCGAACAGGTGAAAACTCAGGCTTTAAGAATCTGGAAGTCTAAAAAAGGGAAATACTTCGATCCCGAAAACATTCTGGCTGAAAAGGACTGACGGGTTTGCTAGGAAAAGATATTCCGTTCTCTGCCATACAGGGCCTGGATAAAGCCAGGCTTGCCATTCAGATAGCCATGACTGATACTGTGCTTGGAGGAGTACTCATTATGGGTACAAGGGGTTCGGGCAAGAGTGTTCTGATGAGATCTGCCCGTTTTCTGCATCCTGAGCTGGATGCGGACAAGGCAATTGTCAGAGTTCCACTGGGTGTTACCGAGGAAAATCTGACCGGCAGCCTGAATCTCTCAGCAATACTGAGCACAGGAAAAGCACATCTGAATCCCGGTCTCATGGAAAGGGCTGACGGCAGGATTCTTCTCATAGAGGATGTAAATCTCCTGAATGACAGACTTGTTGACCTGATACTTGACTGCGCCGCCAGTGGAGTGCTGACAGTCGAGAGGGAAGGTATCTCTGTATCAACCACCAGCCGATTCAAGCTGTTTGCCACAATGGACCCGGATGAAGGCAGACTGCGACCCCAGCTTCTGGATCGTTTCGACCTTTCGGTGGAAGTCAGCAGTCTGGGAAGCGGTAACGAGAGGGCAGATCTGATCAGACGATTGCTTGCGTTTGAATACATTGGAGAGAGAGCAGCCGCAGGATATCGCAAGAAAGACGCTATACTGAGAGAGAAGATAATCAAGGCTCGAAAGAGGCTTCCCAGAGTGGGAATCAAGATAAGAACCCTTGCTTCAATTGCTTTTGCAATGAGTTATCTGGAGATGGATGGCCACAGACCGGAGATGGTTATAACAAGGGCTGCGGGAGCCCTTGCTTCCCTGCGGGGACGGACGAAGGTGATCTGGAATGATGTCAGGGATGCCGCTGTGCTGGTAACAGGTCATAGAACGCGGAAAGGCGGTCTTGAAGGACCTCCGCACGAGAAAGCTCTTGTAAGCGCTCTTAAAGCAGGGTGGGGCATCGGATCAAAATACGGGGCATCGGATATACTTCTCCGGTTATGGGATTCCCAAAGCAGAGTTTTCACTTCAATATCTTATGCTATGGATTCCAATGATGACAGCGCACGTAACGTCTGGAGTAACGAGATGAGACTGCTGAGAGAGCCGGATGGAATGTTCACAAGCGAGTTTCCAGAGTTCATGGAAAGCAGAGCTGTAAAGAAACTTATAGATGAAATAGCAAAAACCGCTAAAACGGGATCAACTGGAGCAAAGAATACAAGGATGCAGCCGTCTGTTGACCAATCGCGCGGAAAACCAGTCCGTGTTGTTCCAACTGATGATGCCGGGAAAATGAATGTATACCAGTCGGTCATTGCTGCTGTTACAGGAGGTGAGAAGCTTCCCCTGGTTCCGCTGGAAAAGCGCTGGTGGCGGGCCTGGGAGAGGAGTTCGCGGCCAAGAGCCGTTATTATGATTGTTATTGATGCCAGTAAATCATCAAGCAACTATCTTTTCGGTTTAAGCAAACTTCTAAGGACTCTGTTTGAAGATCATTTTGATTCCATGTCAAAAGTTGGGCTTGTCTCCATGCACAAAGGCAATCCTGTACTTCACTTTAAACCGACAAGAAACAGGCTCCGCGTATACGGAAGGATTGCGGAACTGGTCTCATCAGGCTACACACCGCTGACAGAAGCTCTGATGATTGCACGAAGAACTCTCAAAGGATGCAGCACTGCATCCGGTAGAACTGGAAGCTTCATCCTGCTCTTGTCCGACTGTATGCCGGAACCTCTGCCGCTGGGCTGTCAGGATCCTTTCGAGAGCGATCTTTACGGAGAGGTCAGAAAAGAAGCCCAAATGTGCGCCATTGCACATTTACCGATTCTTATAATTGATCCAATGAATTACACATCGAGAAAGAGCCCGGAAATCCTTCCCGGAAGACGTCTTGCCAGATTCATAGAGAAGGTTACAGGGGGTATGCTGATACATATGCCAGCAAGTATTATGGACAGAGATAACCTGATAGTTAAGGTAATCTCTTCCATGACCGGTGATAATGAATACAAAACTGTTACTACCGAACTGGATCGTGAAATTGGAAAGTATTCAAACACCACGCCATGGCTGCGAGGATAGTGATAACCTGGTAATATCAATTTGAAAAAGCGGAGATTAAAACCCTGACCTGATTATCAGCATTCGTCGGGTGATGGCTCCTTCAGCGGTACTGAGTCTGCAGAAATAGATACCTGATGCAGCGGGTAAGCCGGAGATGGTTTCGCCATTCCAGATAATCTCATGATATCCTGAGGAATGCGAGCTGTTTTCTAAAATTGTATGTATCAGTTTCCCGGAAATATCATAAACCGTGATACTGACCATGGCCGCTTCCTGCAGTATGAATCCGATTGATGTTGAGGCGGTGAACGGATTTGGAACATTCTGGCAAAGAACAGTTGAAGCTGACTGGATTTCTCCGCTTTCCACGGAAGTGGGATCGTAAACCATCAGGACGTATTCGGGGTGATCGATAAAGGGGTTCCTGTTATCCTGTATATCATAAACCGCTTCGTTTCTATCGATTTCCTTTGTACTGACGGGGTCGTTGATATGCCAGCCGATAAGCATCTCTTCCGCCCAGGGAGTAAGCACCGCTCCGTCAGCCATGGGGCTGCCGGGCCAGCTTCCGTCTTCTCCGAGGTAGCGGGTTGCCATGTAGAAGTAATTCCTGGCGAAATCACCCTTGTAGCCATCAATCGGTTCGAATGCGGTTCCGGAGTATCCGGGATAGGAACATGGGCCAAGCCGGCTGCCGTTCATCGATGTCCAGGTAGGGTTGCTCACTTCTCCGTAGGG
>DAOWNO010000096.1 GCA_030642525.1 Candidatus Aegiribacteria sp. | reverse complement strand
CCGATACTATCGGAATCGAACTGGGGGATTCCTGTTATGTGTTCGGTTATGTGGCAGATGCTGCCAGAACGGACAGCATTATTTACGCACTGGATATGTCTTATGCCCAGCTCAGGAAATACACTCCCCATGGAGAATACTCTGGCTATATCGGTGGAAGAGGCGATGGACCCGGAGAGCTTGTTATGCCGCATTGGCTGGCGCTTCTTCCCGATGGTTCAATTATTATTCAGGACATCACCGATCTGGGGCTTTACGACAGTCAGGGAGAATGGCTGAGCCACATCTTTACAGGTTCGGGCAACTGGCCACAACTGCATACTGCCACCGGGCCTGAAACATTCGCGGTGCTCTGGCATGAGTTCCTGAGGGAGCCCTCTTATATCTTGAGGAAGTTCATAGCGACTTACGACCTTGAAGGAGAGTTGCAGACGGAGTTCATGACAGATTCAATCAGCGTTCCCGTGGCTCCTGAGGACAACTCTGATGCTCTGAACAGAATGATGTTCTCGCACTATTTTGCCGGTGATCTTGCTGGAAACCTTTATCTTGTTGAGCGACACATTCCAGAATATAGAATTGTCTGCTTTGCACCTGATGGTACTGCTTTTGATACGCTCTCACTTGACCTTCCCTTTGTTGAAAAGACCGAAGAAGAAATAGCTCTGGAGAAACAACACACAGAAGATTACCTTAACGGAATGGGAACTTCAAATGTTGTGCAGTTCATATACGAACCGGATACTTTCAGAGCGCCTGTTAATGGTATCTGGCTGGGCTGGGAGGAGAACCTGTGGGTGCTGCGGGGCACAGAGGACAAGCAGGTCTTCGATATCTGGAGTATTCCGGATGGAGAACTGCTTTACCGGGCAGAGCTGGATATGGAGATCCCTTCTGCCGAGTTTCTTACTTTCTACATCAACCCCTGGTGCAAGGATTTTATCGCTGTACACGAGGACGAGGGAATGGTTCAGAGAATAATGCTTATTAATGCGGAGTATCCTTCGAACTGATCATTCCGGATCTCTCAGGCAGGTTCGAAGCCCGGATGTTCGATTCCATGATGGAGTGGCTGAGTATCAATCAGCGGTTTTTTAACGTTCAGCGCCTTAAGACCATCAACAGACGTGAGAACTTTGCGGGTAAGGATATCCTTGCTTCCATAGCCCATGTAATGATGAAACCGTCTACAGAAACCAATTGGAAATGTTTGAATGCCAGCCCGGACTCATCACAAATACTCTGCTACAACGCCGTATGCAACAGCGTCTACTTCGTTATACTCTTGCATCCGTCCTCGATGTACTGTTCAAGTACACTTCCGGAGTCTGCATTCGCAAGCCTCGTAGCCACTATAGTCTACGACGTTTCGCTGCGAGTACCTGTGATGAATCCGGTCTAGCCCCGGCCCCACTGGCGTGAACCGGCAAATCTTCTTCTGAGCCAGAGCGCGATAAAACGGTCGGAAATGTAATATGTTCCATCACGGTGTTCAATCAGATCATGTGTAACAAGATATTCCAGACCGTTCCTGGCACTTGATGGATTCGCAAAATTGTATTCTGAGACAATGTTCCCGGAGAACGGCTGAACCAGTGGATTTTCAAATGCGACCGCGATAAGCATTTTCTGGGGATTTGAAGGGAGGGATTCCCATATTGCGCTGTAACCTTCAGATTCCCTGTCAAGTGATGTCCGTAAAGCTTCAGAAAGCATATTCTTATCCGGTTTCTGCCCCGATTCGCATGAATCCCACAGGATATCACATATCATCTGTGTGTAGAAAGGATGCCCTTCAGTCAGCAGGCAGATATCTTCGATGATACTGTCTTTCAGTGTTATTCCCTTCATAAGGAATCGTTCTTTGATGAACGGAGTCCAGTGTTCTACCGCTATACAGCCAATTAGATAATGAGATGCGCTTCTGTACAGGGGACTTCCGCTTTTCAGGAACATTTCCCTCAACATATGCTTTCTGCTTCCGCAGAAGATGTATGCAACATCATGATGCTGCTGGACTTCGCTTCTTAGAATTCTTTCTATCCGATCATCATTGAAGTTCCGGATTTCCTGAAATTCATCGAATATCACAAGAACCTGCTTATCGGGTGATGATTCAGCTATTCTCCCCGGTGCGCTTAATACCTCTGATAAGAGAGGGATATCCGTTTTTCTGTGAACAGTTGAAAAGATCAGTTGAGGCTTTCCATTGTCATCAACGGTAAGAGCAGGGGCAAGACCGGCGAAAAGGCTTTTTGCCCGCTGCAGCAGACTTTCAGATGAATGCGTACCAGTTGACCCAAAAACCTTTGCGCATTCACAGATAAAGCCCGAAGTGTCAACACAGCGCCATACATCTATGTAAGATACAATGAATCTGTCTTCGTTGAGGCTGTCAATGAGATTATGCAGCAAAGAAGATTTCCCGATACGTCTTTCACCGTACATGAAGAGTTTTCCGGAGTTTTCAACAAACCTCCTGAGTTCTTTAAGTTCCTTCTTCCTGTTGCAGAAAGAATCACTGCTTACTATTCCGCCGTATTTGAATGGATTGACTATATCGATACCCCCATTATAGGTTACTTATAACGATGTATCTATAGCGTGTAATATATTGTGTGTCAAGCTGCAACGATATTGTATAGCCTGGCTAATATCTGAAAAGGAGTACTTTGGCCGGATATAATGGAAATGTTTGAATGTCAGGCCCGGCCCCTCATTTATGCAGGTGCCCCTGGCGCGAAGATTGGTTCCGCAGTAATATTAGGATGTTGAAGTAAAAAACTCATTGAGGTCTTCTTTTTGCCGGGGGATTCCTCTCCGGCATGGCATGATCAAAGGAGGCCTCAATGAGCTGTTGATTATATTCAGCAGGCAGGCTGAAACCCGAAGTCGAAAACGCATTTTCACGGCATAAAGAGGGAAGTTTAGATGAAACAGACTGAATCAGGCTCCATATCATTCCGTACCGGAGGAAGTTTCCTGGAAAGAGTACCCGTGCTGATGCTGCTCCCCCTTTTATTACTCACCTTTTCCGCTTACGCTGATACAACGGGAATCGTTGGCGGAATCGTCTCTGATGCTGACGGAGACCCGCTTATCGGAGCTACTGTAATGATAGATGATACGTTTCTGGGCACCATGACCGACAGCAATGGAGAATACATCATTGCAGGGGTTTCTCCCGGCAGCTACTCTGTAACCGCGAGCATGGTGGGTAGAACCACCTCCAGGATGGAGAACGTCCTCGTAATTGCCGATCAGCTGAGCAGAGTTGATTTTGAGCTGTTTGAAGACCCTACAGGGTCAACTGTTATCCATGTTCATGAGTCAAGAATCAACATTCTTCAGGACGTTCCCACCACTCTGCACATGTTGGACTTCACCAAGATAACCACGCAGACCTCAAGGAACATTGTGGACTTTGTTTCCTCCCAGCCCGGTGTGGTGACCAGTCACGGTGAACTTCATGTACGGGGAGGCCGCAGCGGAGAGGTGGATTACCTTCTTGACGGTATTTCAGTCCGATCACCCATAAACAATACATTCAACCTGGAACTGCCTCTGAGCTCTATATCAAACGCATCCCTGATGACCGGAGGACTTGGTGTTGAATACGGAAATTCCATGTCAGGAGTTGTTAACCTCATCGGAAAAGAGGGTGGCAATACTTACCATGGTACACTGATAGCCCGCCACGGGAACATTACTACCGCTTCCAATGAATCCGGAGAGCAGGTTTTCATGGAAGAAACGGATGTGGAGCAATGCAGAAGCAACCTTAACGGTATTGAAGTGTCACTGTCGGGTCCTGAACCCGTCACGGAAACGCTTCTTCCCCTCATTGGAATTCATATCCCGGGTCAGATGACCTTCAGCGCATCCGGGCAGATCTCTTTAAGCGGCAGGGACACCCTGGATACCCGCGGCAGCTGGGAGAACAACTGGCAGAATGACATGTCGGGTGTAACCAAGATAACCTGCAGGCCGCTCAGCAGAACAAGCTTTGCTTTTACAGCCCTGGGTTCTCACAGGGAAATGGGATGGAATGAATGGAGCTGGTCCAGATTTCATCTCCCGGCCTATATCGATGACATCGCATACCTCGGGAGAAGTCAGGATTATGCCCTTCCTATCCTCTTCAGCGAGACAATAGGTATGACTTTCAACGTCACGCAGCTGCTTGGAAGCGAAACCGTCCTGAAACTCACTATGGGCATTATGAAGTTCCAGGACTGGAACCGCATACGTTTACAGGATGGGGGGTACATAGGAGAAAACACATTCCCCATATACTGGTTCACCCAGTATATGCCGGAAGATAGAATTACCGACTCCCTGGGATTCTTTCACACGGGAGTTCACCCTAATGTATGGTTCGATTCCAAGGCAACGGTCAGCAGCATAATGCTGGGTTTTGATTCGAACCCCAATACCAGGACACGCATAAAGGCGGGGTTATCAGCCGATTACTATGACCTCTACCAGTACAATGTATACGCCCAGGCCTACCGCAATATATTCATCTCTCAGTGGGACGCCTATCCTCATTCGGGGTCCTGCTACCTTCAGGGCAGTTACAGATTCGGGGGAGGAGTTATTACTACAGCCGGGCTCAGAGCTGATATGTTCGATGCCAATACCTCGGTATTCGATTCCGAAGCCGGCGGCCTGGTTCAGGTTGAACCAAAATGGCATATCAGTCCAAGAGTGGGCTTTTCCGTTCCCTTCAGCGAGAGCTCTATTTTCTTCACAACATACGGACACCATTTCCAGATGCCTCCAATGAACTGCCTCTTCGTTGAAACATCCTACAATCTTGCCGAGAACAGGATAGTAGCCGGCAATCCGAACCTTGATCCTGAGATGACTCAGAGCTTTGAAGTGGGGATAAGACATTATATCGACAGGTTCACTGAGCTTTCACTGGCAGCCTATTACAAGGATATATCGGCTCTGGTGAACACTGAATTCCACAGTGAGGGCACATACTTCGTTTTTTCCAACGACGACAGCCATGGAATGGTAAGAGGCATTGAAACTACTCTCAACAGGAGAGCGGGAACCAATATTTCAGGACAGATTTCGTATGCCCTTTCCATTGCCAAGGGCAAATACTCATCCATGCTGGAAAAATTCAATTATGCTCAGATGGGAGTTGTGTACGTTTCCAACGAGGATAACTACCTCGACTGGGATCAGACACATACGGCATCTGCAGCCGTTGAGGTAAGAGCTTTTGAATCTGAAGGACCGGAAATAGCTGGAATCCATCTCCTGGAAAACACCAGGCTTGGAATTTCATGGCTATACGGAAGCGGGATACCGTATACACTTCCACCTGTGGAGGAGGAACTTATGCAAACCAATACCGAGAGGTATCCCTTTTCCATGCAAACTGATGTAACCGTTTCCAGGATGTTCCCCGTCGGCTCCACCGAGCTGAATCTGGTTCTGGGAGTATTCAACATTTTCAACAGAAAGAACGTGGTTCACATTTACGATACTTCCTTTTTCCACTCCACCGGAAATCCCGGAGGGACAACGAGCAACCCGAGGAGCTGGTCTCCAGCCCGGCACTTCATCATGTCAGTGGGGATATCATGGTAAATATGCATGTTGGATTCAGAATAGTTTTCATTGCTGCAGCGCTTCTGATACAAAGCAGCTGCACTGATCTTACGGAGTTCGACCATACGCTGAAGACGGGAATCAATATTATATATCCACCGGATCTTTCCGTTGTTCATACAATAGAAAACATCCCTGGAGCCAGATCCCTTTGTATCGTTCCCGACTGTTTCATTGTAGCAACCACAGATGGAACAGTGATCAGCTATGACCTTGAATCGTACCAGCAGACAGGTTGCACAACCATCGGCATCCCTTCCCCTTCAGGCTACTTTGAAATGGAGTACAGTCAGAGCGAAAGCAGCGTCTATATCATTGGAGCATTGGGGCAGATAGTTGAACTCCATGTACCGGATATGGAATTCCTGAGCAGTTTCAGCGTCTGCGAAACTCCGGCGGATATTGAAATAGCCTCTGAGAAATCCTTCTTCTATGTGGCCGGGGCGAATACATACAGAATCTACGAAGTTGAAAAATGGAGTAACGCCACATGCAGGTACTGCACACTTGACTCCAGCCCCACATGCATGGCCATCGATCAGTGTCAGGATACGATGCTCGTTGGAACCATGGGCGAACCCGAGCTTGTTTCCACCGGAGCAGGCGTAATGCGTCGAAGATTAGCGGGCTACTTCCCCACGATACTGGCAATTGAAACCATTCCCAACGATGCCGATGAAACCCGTTTATGTGCAGTGTTCGACTGTTACTCCGGCGGGATGATTGCCATTGTACTGAACTATTTTCCCGTCCTTTCAAGTAATCCACTAATGGTTGGATCAGTACCGATTGAGGGAGAAATCCACTACATCTGCACCGATGTTTTCGGCGATTATGCTTATGTGCTCAGCTACCTGGGAGATAACACCAGCAGGCTGATTTGCTACAACTGCACATACTTCAACATTGAAAGTCAGGTCGATCTACAGGGTTACCCTATTGACCTGGAAATGAGCCCCGGAGGGACTCTGGTGGTTCTCACTACTGAATAGTCAGAATCATCTCAAGGGCGGCATCAAGTACCGGGTCAATTCCAGCTGCAAAATCAGCCTCGGAAACCGGGATGAGAATATCGGGAGCTATGCCTGAGTTGAATAAAAGGGTATTGTCAAGGGAGTAGCTCACCATGGAAGATATCTCAATGGTCCAGCCTTCAGTAAGATTGTATGAGACAGCAGGATTTGCAAAACCGGCTGTGGTATCGCCGATTACGGTAACATGCGGCTGAGAAGCGAGAAGCATTACCAGCTGCTCGCCCGCTCCCTGTGTAGACCTTCCTGTAAGGAGAATTATTGGTTTCGTATACTGCAATGCCCCGTTTTTGTACGAATATACTTCCAGTTTTTCACCCATATCGTTTCTTCCGGGGCCTACCCTGAAAGCTCTGTAGTAACAAAGTGTTTTTTTATCAATAAACCTTCCTGAAGAGTAATGAGCATTGATCTCATGACCGCTTTCACCGCACATGCGAAGATCAAAAATAATACCGCTGCAATCTTCAATTGCATCTGTTACCCCATAAAAACCATACATACTGAAATCATCACCAAGATCATTCAAATAAACATATCCTAAAGTATCGGTGGAAATCGTCCTTATCACTGTGGCCCCGTAGGCTTCGAGGTCCATGTGGAAAACCTGGAACCATTCCTGCATGTAATCCTGCCAGACGATTATGTCCCAGTTGGAGAAATGACCCTCGCTCCAGCTGTCCAGCCTGGTTCCGTCTGAATGCCGCAGGATCAGGTTCTGATCCTCCATCTCGCCCATCAGTTCCAGGCAGACATCGTTAAGCTGATCTCTGTCCTGAAGGTT
>DAOWNO010000314.1 GCA_030642525.1 Candidatus Aegiribacteria sp. | reverse complement strand
ACTCACAGGCTTGCAGAGGTTGTAATAGAAACGGAAGCTTCCGCTCATGATGAGCTTGCCAGGAACAGGAGATTCATTCTGGATGAACTGTCGGAGGAAGAATCGCGTTTCGAGAAAACATTACAGGCAGGATTGCGTGAATTTGATAAACTGCTGCCCAACCTTCTGAAGAATCCGGCAAAAACAATTCCTGGGAGAATTGCATTCAGATTGTATGACACCTATGGATTTCCGGTGGAGTTCACAGCTGAGATGGCGGCGGAGCACGGCATGACTGTTGATATGAATGGCTACAGCAAGGCATTTGAAAAACATAGAGAGCTTTCCAGACAGGGAAGTGAAAACAAATTCAAAGGTGGTCTTGCTGACAACAGCGAAATGGTAACGAAGCTGCATACTGCTACTCACCTTCTGCATCAGGTTCTTCGCGATGTTCTGGGAATACATGTGGAACAGAAGGGAAGCAATATCACTGAAAAGAGACTGAGATTCGATTTCAGTCACCCTGCAGCCATGACTCTTGAGGAGAAGGCTGCTGTTGAGAAGAAAGTAAATGAGATGATTTCCTCTGATCTCCCTGTAAATTGTGTGGAAATGGAACTTGAGGAAGCTCTTGAAAAGGGTGCAATCGGTTTATTCCGCAGCAGGTACGGTGAGAAAGTGAAAGTATACACGATTGGAAATTACTCGATTGAAATATGCGGCGGCCCTCATGCTGCAAGTACCGGAGAACTCGGGAAGTTCAGAATTGTGAAGGAGATGAGTTCTTCCAGAGGTGTCAGAAGGATAAGGGCGGTGCTTGAATGAAAATGCTTCCGCTGATACTCCTGACAATCTTCTATTCCGCGGCAGCAGGAGACATCACGGATTTCTCAGGAACCTGGGAAACAACTTACGGCACACTCTTTCTTCGTCAGGATGGTTCTTCTGTAAGCGGTCACTATACTCTCGGAGGATATTCTACTATAGAGGGAGAAGTAGGGGCTGATGGACGACTGGTTTTTGCCTATACCGAACAGTCTGTTTCCGGTATTGGATGGTTTGATCTCTCTGATGATTCCATGTTTATCACCGGCAAGTGGAGACCTCACGGCACCAGGCAGTGGTTTGACTGGGAAGGTTTCAGAGCCGGTTCCGGAGCAGCGTCATCAAACTGGCTGGTCATACTGGAATCCGAATGGCAGGTTTCCATGACAGATGAGGAATACTCCTTTGGCGAGATGCTTGCGTCCTGGTTTGCAAGGGTCCCGGGCGTGAGTGTAAGACATAGATTCATTCATGATGCAGATGACCTTTCAGCATTCTGTCTTGAATCCTCAGGATTACCTGGGAACCTTTACCTTGTTATAGCTTCGCATGGTACTTCAGCCGGAATCGAGCTTTCTTCAGGCACTGTTTCCCCTGGCGAATTCTCGAATGTTCTCGAACCGTGCCGGAATCTTGCCCTGATTCACTTCAGCTGCTGCGAGATAATGGCGGGACGGACTCCGGATGTTATAGTCTCATCCAGAAGAAACTGGCCTGAAGGATTTCTGGTTTCCGGATATACGCAGAGCGTTGACTGGGGAGCCAGCGGCATTATCGAGATATATTATCTTAATCAGATACTGGAGAATGGACTTGCACCGGTTGATGCCGCGAACAGCGTAATCGAAGATATTGATTTTGCTGGTGAATCATCCACCAGATGGATGGAAAAAGCCGGATTTACGTGGGTTACACCCTGATGAGCCCGGATATTCTACCCTGCTGAAATGAAAGGATCGAATAGAATGGATCTCCTGAAAAATATGTGTGAAACAGATGGAGTATCGGGCCATGAAGACGAGATAGCAGTTCTGTTTAGAGAAGCTCTTGAAGATTGCGTTGATAGTTTTTCATCAGACGCAATGAAAAATATCATAGCGTTCAAATCTGGTACAGAGGGAAATTCACGTCTTAAGGTTATGCTTGCGGGTCACATTGATGAGATCGGTTTCCTTGTAAACAACATCGATGCAAAAGGTTTCGCATCGGTTGTACCTGTAGGGGGATGGGATTCCGCGAATATCATGGGGCATACTGTCCGTGTTCATACAAGAAACAGCGGCGTGCTGACCGCCGTGATGAATCGAAGGTGGGAACCAACTGTTAAGCAGCGCAACACAACAGCCGAGAAAGACAAGCTGTACCTTGATTTCGGTCTGCCTGGAGACAGAGTAAAAGAAATGGTGGGGCGCGGAGACTGGGTCTCAATGGACACATCCTTTCGCGAATTTGGTGATTGTCTTGTGGCGAAAGCATTCGATGACCGTATTGGAGCGTACATCATCATAGAAGCCATGAAGAAATACAATAATCCCTCTATAGATGTCTATGCTGTTGGAACGGCTCAGGAAGAAGTGGGGCTTCGGGGTTCAGCGGTCGCCGCACAGAATATTAAACCTGATATCGGCATAGCGGTTGATATCACAGGTTCTGGAGACACTCCGGAATATCCGGCCAGAATGAGAATAGCTGAACTTGGCAAGGGTGTTGCCATCAAACAGATGGATGCCAGTGTAATATGTTCTACTTCTCTTGTGGAATACATGAGAAAACTCGCCGAACAGAATAACATCGATCATCAAATGGAAATACTTGTTCGCGGCGGAACGGATACTTCCAGCATGCAGAGATTCGGACCCGGCGCGCATTCAACATGTCTTTCCATACCTACCAGATACGGTCACAGCCCTGTGGCTGTCATTCACAGGCATGATGTCCAATGCGCGATAGATCTGCTTGTCGCGTTCCTCAACAATATCGGACCCTCTGTAGAACTGTAAAGAAGGGAACTGGCCGGCAAGATTAAGAGATGAACCTGAAGAATAAAACTGCCATTTCAGCGGTCGCTAAAAGCTTCATTTATGTTGCCGT
>DAOWNO010000014.1 GCA_030642525.1 Candidatus Aegiribacteria sp. | reverse complement strand
TATCTGTCAGAACTTCAGTACGCGAAGAATCGGATTCGCTTTCCTCGATGGTATCTTTTTCTACGCTTTCGGTATGAGTTTTTTCCGTTTCTGCATTGTTGAAGATCGCCTGCAGAGATTCTCTGGAAACGAGCGGGGATTTACTATCCTCTGCAGTATCCGTAACCAAAGCGTCAGTTTCAGCATCTGAAACCGGTTGATCAGAACCTTCCTGTACACTTTCTTCTTCCTGTTCCTGTTCCTGTTCCTGTTCCTGTTCCTTTTCTTGTTCCTGTGCTTCTTCCTCAACAGTTTCTGTTACTTCTTCATCTGATTTTTCAAATTCTTCTTCACCCGCGGAAGGAGTTGATGCTGTACCGAATATCTCGTCCAGAGTTGGGCCGGCCGGTTTCTTCTTCGTATCAGGAATCTCTTTGTCAGTTGACCCTGTATCTTCCTGGCCGTCGGATTCTGAGTCTCCGGTGCTGCCTGTTTTTGAACTGTCTGAAGTGTCAGTCTCCTCTACACCGGATTCTGAGAAAACCGACTGAAGAGTCTCAGAAGTTGAAACCCCTATATTCTCAAGCAATTTTGAGATATCATCTGAATCATCCTCTTCAGATTTATTAGGGGACAATCCTATATTCTCTAGAAGTCTTTCGATACTATTCTCTTTTTCGTCTTCTGATTCAGCAAATAAGTTATCGGTTGGAACGTCGGGAAACACTTGAATACCCTCCCTGAGTTGTTTATTATCCTGTTTTCCATCCGGCTTCGAATCGGGGGAAGCTTCTGTTTCGCCGCTGGATGCAGCAAATATGTCAGCAAGATTCACACCTGATTCCTTTGTTCTTGCGGCAATCCGCTTTAATGCGACCGCAGCGCCATGATGGTCTGGTTCATCTTCAAGTACTACACTGTAATTATCAAACGCAAGCTGATATTCACCAAGCTCCTCCAGAACCTGAGCCAATCTGAAATTATTACCTGCATTGCCATCTTCAAGTGTAATAAGTATTTCCAGTTGAGACCGGGCTTCAGACCAGAGTTCCATACTCATACATGTATCGGAAAGAATGCTTCTTGCTCTGGGTCTGGTTCCAATAAGCGATATAGCCTTAAGCAGAAGTTCTCTAGCCTGTTCAGGAGATTCACCTGCAAGGTAATTTTCAGCATCTCTGCAAAGAGTATTGTAAGTTTCATCGGTAAATGTATCAGACATATAAACCTCCCTGATGAAAAAATCTCATACACCGCAGATCATATGCAAATGAGACTCAATCAGCTCACTGATAGATGCTCAGAACATCTGAAATCGGCATACGGCCAGGGTGGCGGAGAGAGAGGGATTCGAACCCTCGAGAACGAATACACGCTCTACACGGTTTCCAACCGTGCTCCTTCGGCCAGCTCGGACATCTCTCCGCGCAAGTATTAATTGATAGATAATATACGGTAATCTGTCAACTTCAGAAACCATTCAGGGATTTCCGGACAGTCCCCGTTTAAATTAATCCATGCACCTTGGACATTCACGCGATACCTCTTCTGAGATACCTTTATCACCATACGCTTTGTTGAAATGTGTCCTGAATTCTGAAGCCAGTTTCGCAGCCCGGCTCCTGTAGGCTTCCCGATCACTCCATGTATTCACAGGATCAAGTATTGAATCATCAGGCAATCCAGGACAGGTATCCGGAACCATCACGCGGAATACCGAATCTTCATGAAAGCTCACATCGCTGAGTTTTCCGGAAAGTACAGCCTCCACCATTATCCGGGTGAGGGGAAGGTCTATCCTTGAACCGATTCCATAAGGGCCGCCGCTCCATCCAGTATTGATAAGGTATACCTCTGTTCCGTGCTCATCCATTTTCTTACCCAGCATGGAAGCGTAAACCTCCGGGTTTCGGGGCATGAAGGGTTCCCCGAAGAAGCGGGAGAATGTGCTGACAGGCTCAGTTATTCCGGTTTCGGTTCCAGCAAGCTTGCTGGTGTAGCCCATAAGGAACCAGAACATGGACTGTCCTCTGTTGAGCTTTGAAACTGGAGGTATTACACCGTTTGCATCTGCTGTGAGAAAAAGAATTGTTGCAGGATGCCCGGCCACGGATGATTCCTTTATGTTGGAGAGGTAGCGAAGCGGATAGGAGCCTCTGGAGTTTGGTGTAAGCCTGTTATCATACAGATCAAAGTGACCATCAGGATACATCATAGTATTCTCGATAATGGATCCATGCTCAAGATAACCATCATTATGGAAGCAGGCGTTGAATATCTCGGGTTCATTTTTTTCGCTGAGATCAATGAGTTTTGCATAGCATCCATTTTCAAAATTCGCTATTCCGGAATCACCCCAGCCATGTTCATCATCTCCGAGAAGAGTTCTTGAAGAATCTGCTGAAAGTGTCGTCTTTCCTGTTCCTGAAAGCCCGAGAAGGAGAGCGCTTCTGCCGTCGAGCCCCTCGTTCGCGCTGCAGTGAAGAGGAAGAATCCCTTCTTCAGGAAGATAATAGTTCATTACGGTAAATATCAGTTTTTTGACACTGCCGCAGTAGGCCGATCCGAATACAATCCCGATCCGTCTGTCCATATCCATTCCAACCATCATTGTCGAGGTATGGCCAAGCCGTGGATCTACTCTCAGACGCCCCTTATATTTCTCCGGATCCAACTTGTGATACGGAAGTGCTATAAGTGTAAATGGTCTGTCTCTGAAGCACGATCTTTCAGCAATGGTTTCATCCCATGGTCGGAACATATTGTCTGTGAACAGAGCAATAAGAGCCATATCCGTTATTGTCCTGACCGGCATGGAATATGAAGGCTCTGCTCCGATAAGCCTGTCTGTGACATGCACTTCTGGGACTTCCTTCAATACTTTCAAAGCATCCTCGAAAACCATGTCAAATGTTTCCTGATCAACCGGAATATTATTAGGGCTGGTCCAGTCAATTGTATCTTCACTTGAACTGCGTTTCACGATTACCGTATCTTTGGGACTCCTGCCTGTAGACTCCGGAGGTGTCCAGGTTTCAAGTGCGCCGCAACCGCTTACAAGAGCTTCTCCGTTATCGACTGCTCTTTTAATCATCTCTCTGCGGGAAATGTTCTCCATTACATTATTTCTCGAATCCAGAACCTCTGATATGGACTGACCCTGTGTCATCTGAATCCTTTCGATCAATGTTGCTTAAAAGTGGACTTCTGCAAGCCCTGTAAAATACTTCAAGACCTTTCCCCTAACCAGCGTTAAAGTACACTCACGCTTTGATTGAATTCACCAACCGTTTATGTTCTTGCGGTGAAAAGGAGGATTTTCTCTGAAAAGGATATTCAGATTATCACCTGAGAATGCCTGGTGCATGTATGACTGGGGAAATTCCGCATTCGTTACAACTGTAATTGCCGCGGTATTGCCTGTGTACTTTGTTGAGGCAGTTTGTGGTGGAAACATAGTGGAGTGGGCATTCCTGGGAAAACAGCTTACGAGCAACGCCACTTCGCTCTGGGGATATGCTATGGCTCTTGCCGCATTCTTTGTTGCAGTACTCGCTCCGATTCTCGGAGCCACTGCTGATGCCGGAGGAAGAAGAAAGCAATTCCTTCTAATAATGACTGGAATTGGTGTGCTTGCAACAGTTCTGCTCTCAATGACCGGAGCGGGAGATATCTGGCTTGTTCTGGGAATCCTTGTTCTGGGACAGGTTGGTTTTGCCGGAGCAAACGTTTTTTATAATTCACTGCTCGTTTCCGTAGCAGAACCGGAACGAAGAGATCAGATATCATCGAGAGGATATGCATTCGGCTACCTTGGCGGAGGTATCCTTCTGGCGATAAACCTTCTAATGATCAGAAAACCATCCTTATTCGGTTTTGCTGATACATCTATTGCTCTGAGATACGTTTTCCTTTCAGTAGCTGTATGGTGGTCTCTTTTCTCGATTCCGCTCTTTCTCAGGGTTCCGGAGGGATCTTCGAGGGGGGAACGAACTTTCACCGGTTCTCTGAAACATGGGATATCTACGCTTTTCTCAACATTCAGCCACATCAGAAAGAACAATAACATTTTCCGTTTCCTGATTTCGTTCCTTCTGTATAATGACGGCATACAAACAGTTATCATGATGGCCGCGATCTACGGAAAGGCGGAACTCGGACTGAGTTCCGGGAATCTAATTGGCGCTCTTCTTCTGACTCAGATTGTAGGAGTTCCGGGCAGCCTCCTCTTCGGCCGGTTCGCCAGGAAGTATGGCTCAAAGCAAATGCTGTTCGTCGGTATAATTGCTTATGTGTTTATCATCCTATATGCTTTCTGGATGAAAAGAGCGCTTGATTTCTGGATACTCGCAGGAGTAGTCGGTCTGTTCATGGGTGGACTTCAGGCGGTGAGCCGGGGATTCTACTCAAAGCTTATTCCGGATGGAATGAGCGCTGAGTATTTTGGTTTTTTCTCGGTTTCTCAGAGATTTGCGAGTATATTCGGACCACTGATATTCGCTTTGATAAATGATATCACCGGGAATTCCAGGTTATCCATCCTGTCTCTTGCGATACTCTTCCTTGCAGGTGGTCTTGTTCTGGTAAAGGTCAAAACACCGGAAGAAGCAGTATGATTATAGTATCGTTGATATCGTTCTTTCTTCTGATGTTGGAAGAACTCTGTCACAGACTTAATAAAGCAGCTCCCTTAATGGATATCGATCTGACAGATGACTCCTTCGACAGACTGTCAAATGAAAATCCATCAAGAATAACCAGATTGCTTGTATGGATACGCATTGGACAACTACTGGTTTTCGGAGTTCTTTTTGCCTTGATCGCAGCTTTTTCAGGAATGAAGGTTCTATATACAACACCAGGCCAGCTGGCCGGTCTGGTCTTACTGATTCAGGTAGTCAGGATAGCTAACAGAAGAATTATCAAGCAGTGGGCAGTCCTTGGAAGCGCCGTGTTCCTTCAGGTCATACTGCTTGTTCTTCTTATTCTTACCGGACTGACTACAGTGAATGCACACGAATCCGATTTTTATCAGGCTGATTGGGTATTGTCATCATTTTCTTTTATTGTGCTTTTCATGCTGTCTCTTTCATTTCCACTCGTTTGTACTTACTTTATCCGGCTTTTCGCCAGGGAAGGCAGTAATCTTTATTACTATTTTCCACCTCTTGCATTTTCGGAATACTGGATAAGACGGATCATCCGTACTACCGTCTGTATAGCACTTGCGACGTTTCTGTTTCATCTTTTCCTGATTCTTCAATCCGGTAATCAGGCTGGTCCGGCAATACTTCATTTAGTCCTCACCATCCTGCTCTTTACATCCGTATTTCTGTTCAGGAATAAACACAGGCTTCATCATCCTGTCGCTTTTACTCTGATATTAATTGCCTGGATTGTGAACATCTTCTGGCTTCTTGCTGAACTGACAACAGCAAGCAGGAACTGGATTGGCTAGGAGTAGCAAATAGATACATTATTGCTCCAGCTTCCGCTGAATCCATCCGCGCCACTCGAATTGACAGGAAACGTTCCTCTTGCCGGTGCTTCTCTGGCGAGCGCAGCAGGGCTTCATCGGGATTCTGTTCTTGATCAGAATACAACAGATATATCAGGAGACAGAACGATGGTTAACCTGGTCACCGAAAAATCTCCCCGGCTCATAGCCTTTACTCTTTATTCCTGGAATGTGGAAAGAAGCATTTACATTGCCAGAGAAATAAGGAGAAGAATACCTGAACTCATCATCGTAGCAGGCGGTCCGGAGGTAACGGCTGATAATGAATGGCTTCTGAGAAACAGGGAATTTGATCTTTTCGTTTCCGGCGAGGGTGAACCCGTTGCCGGTGAAGTTCTTGAACATGATTCAGCAATTAAAATTATTAAGACTGCTTCAGGCTTTCTGGAAACAGGGCAGATGGATTTCATCCCCGGATCATGGCCGAATCCATGGCTGAACGGTTATCTGGACCCTTCCGAAGGGGCTTCAATTCATATCGAAACCGTGAGAGGATGTTCCGGCTCCTGCAACTATTGTTCCTACAGAAGAAACCACCCGGTTCCCAGGATACTTCCCGCAAAGGATGCCGTTACACTTCTTTCGAGACTATCCGGCGCTGGAGCAGGAGAAATTGTGTTTCTCGACCCAACATTCAATAACCGGCCGGATCTGATCGAGCTTCTTGAAGGAATGGTCAATCTCCGGATTGACTGTTTTGGTGAGATGAGAGGTGATACAATATCAAAACATATTGCAGATGCACTTGCCCGGGCCGGATTCAGGAGTGCTGAGATTGGTTTTCAATCAGGAAATCCTGAGGTTCTCAGAAAATCCGGACGATTGGGAAATCCTCTGGACATACTTGATGGCGCTCTTAATCTTAAAAACGCCGGAGTGATACCTGTGATCGATCTAATGCTTGGTCTGCCGGGCGATACTCCGGCAGGCGCAGTCAGATCAGCCCGCATGATCAGAGATATGAGTTTGCACCGGCATGTTCAGGTTTTTCATCTCTCAATGCTTCCGGGAACACAGATAAGGACAGATTCGTCTAACTGTTTCATGTCCCGTCCACCCTATTACCGATTCGAAGACACGAGTATGGGAGGATACGCAGAAGCAAGAGAGGAAATCGCTGATATTCTTGGTTACGATCTTGATCTTGATCCCAGACCGCTGCTTTTCGATGAATGGGATGGTACGGAGTATATCGATCTTTCAGCAGACACTGAACTGTCCAGATATATGCCCTCATTCAGGCATGGCGCAATAAGATTCAGATCGGAACATCCATGGAGCGACAGGAAACAGATTATCGAATTTGTCAGAAGCAGATTAGAAGCGGATCCTTTCTGCGTTCTTGACGTGATACTTGAACCCGCCGTCGAATTCCCGCTGGACCTTATCGGCCTTCTGCGTCAACTCGACAGTCCTTCTGACTATTCCGGACGAGTTGCGAGGGTTCTTGGCAGACAGGGTAACCTCAGAATAACCATCCTTCTCGCTGACTGGCGTGAATTCAACCCGGCCTGGATTGAAGCTGCTGCCGGTATGTGCGCTGTTGTGGCAGATGAAGCTTTCCCAACCGGACTGCCGGAGGAATTCTGGGATATGGGTGTATCTGTCAGATTGCCCGGAATTGAATGGGATATCAGAGATCTTTCAGCGCGCATTCCATCAATACACCAGGTTCTCTTCCAGAACAGGATCATTGAAGAACGATGGAGCAGAGAAATCCTTGAAATTTGATCAGACCGGGGTCAGTACCTGATCCTGACGTTGACATAAGCTCCGCATAAACATATACATAGATAGTACATAGTGGTATGTTTGTATTTTTTGAAGGGGTTAGCAATGAATAAGGTTGTTGTGCATTATTCTGACGGCAGTATACAGAAGGGGTATACCAACGATTTCTCTATCAGCAGAACCACATTTCATCTTGCTTCCATAGAAGATCACAAAACGGAAATAATAGATATTCACAAGTTGAAAGCCGTCTTTTTCGTGAAAGACTTCGAAGGAGATCCTGAATATACGGATATGAAGGATTTCGAAAATTCTCCTCTTGTATATGGTAAAAAATACAGCGTACTCTTCAAGGATGGTGAGAAGATCGTCGGGACAGGCATGGGGTATCACGCAGACAAACTCGGGTTTTTCTTAACCCCGTGTGACACTGCATGCAATACGATCAGAGCTTTTGTCAACAATGAATTCATCGACAAAATAGAACTGCTGTAACCGAGATTATTCCTGCTGTCCGTTATCTCAGTTATTACCGTTTTTCTCTTTAAGACAATCGGGTACCGGTCGCTTCCTGTCATAAGCGACTGGAACTCTGCCCTCTTCAACGTGGAGTATTTCCCTGCCCTCCTTATGTCCCAGTTCGAATGCTTTCAGGTTCATCTTGATGAACCTTTCAGGAACTGTTTTCAGGAGAGAATCAATCCAGATTTCCAGATTGAATAATCTGCATAGCGATGCTATCATTCCGACCGCTATGATATTCGCAGCTACTGGAGTTCCATACTCCTCAGTACTTTTCCTGGTTAGCGGATATTCATAAACCTTACCTTCAGGTATCTGGTTCACAAATGTTGTATCCACAAGAATAATTCCGTCTTCTTTTACCTCTCCGGCAAATTTGTCTGCACTCTCCTGATTCATTGCAAGGAGAATATCAAGTTCTCTGCAATTGGGGAATAGAATCTCTTTTCTGGAGATTATGATATCGGTACGGCTGGCTCCTCCTCTTGCTTCCGGACCGTAACTCTGAGTCTGGCATACGTTGTAACCGGATTTGATGGAAGATTCAGAGAATACTCTTCCGGCAAGAGCCAGCCCCTGTCCGCCGGCACCGGATAATCTGATTTCATAGTAGTTCTTCATCTCGAAGCTCCCGCCGAATTTCTGGCTTTCTCACAGAGTTTTTCGTAGCGCTTATCATACGGGATTGAAACCTTGTCGACAAAAATGCCACGAACGACTTTCCCATGAGCATCCTCTGGCTTCATTGCCTTCGCCTGACTGATGTTTATGGTATTCTCCTTCAGGAGTTTCATCATTTCTACAGGTCCGCCCAGTCTGTTTGCCCGGCCAAAGTTCGTCGGACATGGGGCAAGAACTTCAACTACACTGAAACCTTTCTTCCTGAAAGCTTTTATCAGAATTTTATCAAGTTCTATTATATGATAGACAGTGCCACGAGCAACGAAGGACGCTCCGGCACCCTCCATAAGATTACACACATCAAATCCCGGTTCAATCATTCCGTAAGGCGTTGTAGCTGTTCTGGCTCCCTCGGGAGTGACGGGAGAAAACTGTCCGCCGGTCATCCCGTAATTATCATTATTAACAATGACGGCAGTAATATTAATGTTTCTTCTGGCAGCATGGATTATATGGTTCCCTCCGATTGCCAGGCTATCCCCGTCACCCATCACAGCCATTACATTAAGAGAAGGATTAGCCATCTTCACTCCGGTGCCGAAAGCCAGAGCCCTGCCGTGAGTAGTATGAATAGTGTTGAAATCGACATAGACCGGCATTCTGGAAGTACATCCAATACCGGAAACCATAACGATGTTATCCTTTTCCCATGACAGAGAATCAACAGCCCTGATAATCGATCCCATGACGATTCCGATACCACAACCGGGACACCAGACATGTGGAAATTTCTTCTTTGATCTGAGATATTTATACTCATACGGAAGCGGAGCAGGCATCACATCACCTCCAGAACAGCATTTACGATTTCTTCAGGAGTGATTTCGTACCCGTCTATACGGTGAAGAGGAACCACTCTTACAGAATCCTTTGTCATTCTTTCAACTTCATGAATCAGTTGTCCCTGATTCAGCTCAGGAACCAGAATGACTTCTTTTGAGTCGAGTATTTCCTTCACAGTTCTATCAGGGAAGGGCCATATCGTAACAGGACGAAAAACCCCAACTTTCTTCTTTCTCTTCTTGAGCATTGCCTGGGCAGCAAGAGCAGATCTATAGACAGAACCGTAAGCGAAAATAGTAATCGGGTTTTCTTCAACATCGTGCATTCGGACATCTTCAAGCTCATCGAGTCTTCTGGTTATCTTATGCTTGAGACGATTCATTTTTTCAATGACTTCCTTTTCTTTTCTGGTTGGAAATCCATGAACGTCATGCGTCAATCCGGTTACATGAAACCTGTAACCGCTTCCGATACATGCCATCGGGGACACGTTTGAAGCGGTAACGTGGTAAGGCTCATACCATTCAACCGGTACATCCGGAATTGGTTTGGGTTCCACATGAAGATCACCCTCGGAAGGAAAGGCAATCCGCTCTCTCATATGACCGATGATTTCATCCGAAAGGAGAATTACAGGTGTTCTGAACTGCTCCGAAAAATTGAACGCCCGGATAGTCATCTCAAAACACTCTTTTACATTTGACGGAGCTATTGCGATGACTGGATGATCTCCATGCGTTCCCCATCTTGCCTGCATGACATCTCCCTGAGCAACCTGGGTAGGAAGACCTGTAGAGGGGCCGCCTCGCATCACGTTAACTAAAACAAGCGGGACTTCAGCCATGCAGGCGTATCCGAGCCCTTCCTGCATGAGGCTGAATCCTGGACCACTCGTTGCAGTCATGGATTTTGCACCCGCAAGTCTAGCGCCTATTAAAGCGCTTATGCTTGCAATCTCATCCTCCATCTGGATCCATTTCGTGCCAAGGAGGGGCATGTATTTCGCAAGGAGTTCAGCAATCTCTGTTGATGGAGTAATCGGATATCCGGCAAAAAACTCTATTCCGGCAGCAACCGCTCCAAGAGCTACAGCTTCATTTCCCTGTATAAGTTTGGTTTCTCCCCAAGGTACAATCACCTGGAATCACCCTCTCCTCTGTCAGCCGTCACTTCTGGCAGTCTATTTACATTATTCTGTTTCTCATTCACCCGTCCGGTTTCATCTGCAATTCCAATTGCGAAATCAGGACATCTTCTTGCACACAGATAACATCTGATACACTTCTCAGGATGCGCAACAACAGCCTTCTGGTTTTTCATCTCCAGAACACCTGTTGGACAGAAGGCAACGCAGATCGCACAGCCCTTGCACCAGTCAGGAAAAACATGGATGAAAGATTCAACAAATTTTTCATTCTTCTGCGTTCCCTTTTTCTCCTTCACCTTCCCACCATTTTTCTTACTGGTGGAGGTTTGTCTCTCAGGTGAAGATTTACTGGTCATTGAACCTGTTCCTCCCTCTTGTTTTGCACAAGTAAGCAATTAATTACGCAGAAAGGCAGGAAATAAGCCTGCCCTCTGCACAGTATCACATTGATGATTCCCCTACTTCACAAATGACTCCAGAATTTCAGGAAGATCAGGTCTTCCAATTTCCTGGAGTTCGTATCCCACTCTGACAACAGGCTTAGTTATCTTGATTATTCTTGTGAGATCGATTGGAGTAGCAATTACAACAACATCACAATCAGCTGCATTGATACTCTGCTGAAGATCTTTCATCTGGTCCTCACCATAACCCATCGCAGGAAGAATAAATACTTCTTCTCTGTCGGAGTAGTATTTCTCATAAGTATCAATGATGGTGCCTACAGCAAAAGTTCTGGGATCAACATAATCTCCCGCACCAAATTTCTCAGCTGCTACAAATCCCGCGCCGAACTCCATCTCACCATGCGTAAGAGTAGGTCCATCCTCAACAACAAGAACCTTTGCGCCTGTAATGAGGGAAGGATTGTCTACGGTTAATGGACTTGCAGCATCAACAACCCTGGCATCAGGATTAACAGCGCGGATGTTTGATCTTACTTCGTCAACATCCTCAGGATAGGCGCTGTCAATCTTATTGATCACCACAACGTCGGCCAGTCTGAGGTTAGTCTGTCCGGGGTAATAGGATATTTCGTGTCCGGGCCTGTGCGGATCAACAACAGTGATTGTGAGATCAGGTTTGTAGAAAGAAGTATCGTTGTTTCCTCCATCCCACAGAATAATATCCGCTTCTTTCTCGGCTTCTCTGAGTATTGCTCCGTAGTCTACTCCGGCATAAACAACTGTTCCGCTTTCAATATGAGGCTCGTACTCCTCCATCTCTTCAATTGTGCAGTTGTTTATTGAAAGATCTTCTATGGTCTCAAATCTCTGGACCTTCTGAGCTACAAGATCTCCATATGGCATTGGGTGTCTGATAGCAACAACTTTTTTTCCCGCCGCCTGAAGAACCTCGATTACACGCCTGGTTGTCTGGCTCTTGCCACAACCTGTCCGAACAGCACATACTGCAATAATCGGTTTCGTACTCTCAATCATTGTTCTGGATGCTCCAAGCATCGTGTAATCGGCTCCGGCTGCATTAACCCTGGACACGAGTTCCATTACAGCATTATCGGAAAGATCACTGTAAGACATGATACAAAGCTCGATTTTCTTATCGCGGATAGTCTGTTCAAGATTATCTTCTGCAAGGATAGGAATACCATCAGGATAAAGCTCTCCGGCAAGCTCTGCAGGATACTTTCTACCGTCAATATCGGGAATCTGCGCAGCAGTAAATGCTACTATTTCGTAATCTGGATTATCCCGGTATAGAACGTTGAAATTATGAAAATCCCGCCCTGCTGCACCCAGTATCAAAGTTCTGATCTTGCTCATCTGTCGTCCTTTCCGCAAGAGGATGAGTACTTGCGGGAAAGCAACAGCGAACCGCAAGCGGTTCGGCCTCTCCCATGTGAAAAAGTCCGGTCAACTCCTGACCGGATATAGAAATCTCTTTATCTTTCATCAAAATGTCAACTCATTAACTCAAGATCAGTTATCAGTGTATGTCATCTATTCCGTGCCAGACACCACCGCCCAGCAATGACTGAGCTATATTGGTCAGGTGATCTCCGATACGTTCGCAATACTCTATAAAATCAAGCATTGCCAGACCTGTCATTCCATCATTTGCCTTACTTGAAAGACTGTCGGAATAATAATCTCTTGCATCCACTTCAAGTCTGTTCAGTTTCTCTTCAAATGCCAGAACTTTCTGAGAGGCAACTCTGTCATGAGACCGAAGTGCTGTCTCAATTGATTCCAGCATGCTTATTACAATCGAAGCAGCATGATCAACGGCATCGGGAAGCGGACCGGATTTTGCCTGCAGATTACCCGACACCCTGTCCCTGGCTTCAACCATATTGACAGCATGATCAGATATTCTCTCAATATCGTTGATTGTATGAATGATAACAGGCAGTTTCAAAGATTGATTCTGATCCAGATCCCGCTGGAATATCATGGATGCATATACAGTCAGATCTCGCTGCATATAATCGACCGTATCCTCCATCGATATAATTTTGTCCGGATTTGTACTCCCGGTCATGAAATATGAAATCCCATGCTGGATTGTTGCCCCTGCATAGCTAGCCATTTTAACCATCTCACGTTCCAGATTATCTATCGCAAGTGAAGGGGAATCAAGAAGATTCTCGTCCAGCGTAAGTTCTATCTCTTCCCGCCCTGTTTTTTCTTTGTCCGGAATGATAAATTCGCACAGCCTGGCCAGCAGCGGGACAAGAGGAAGGAACAATAAAGCGTTGAATATATTGAACATACTGTGAGCATTGGCTACCTGTCTCATTGAATCACCGGATGTTGAACGTACAAAATTGAGAATGAATCCATCATTATTTGTTATAAGTAATCCCATGTATACTGCACCGATAATATTGAAAAGAGTATGTGCCATCGCAGTCTGACGGGCAGCTCTGGTTCCTCCTATCGCTGAGAGCTGTGCTGTGATGGTGGTACCTATATTATCTCCCAGAACAAGGTAAAAAGCTCCCTGGAGATTTATCAGGCCGGCTCCGGCAAGAGTCATGGTCAATCCAACTGTCGCACTTGAACTCTGTATAATCGACGTTACTAACGTTCCCGCCAGGATTGCAAGCAATGGATTCGCGCTGAAGCTCATGAAGAAACTTTTCACAGCCATACTGGTCTTAAGAGGATCAAGAACCCCTTTCATTACAGTCATTCCGATGAAAATCAGAGCAAGACCGGTAAGGGCCTTTCCCCAGAACTGGGTTCTTCGATTCTTCGAGAACGCAAACATTGCGAATCCGACGGTCAGCATCGGGAAGGCATAATGTGTGATCTTGAAGGCTATCAGCTGGCCTGTGATAGTAGTACCTATATTTGCGCCTATTATGACACCGACAGCTTGTTTGAGCACAATAAGACCGGAATTGACAAAACTCACCGCTATAACGGATGTAGCGCTTGAACTCTGTATCGCCGCTGTTACAAGAGCTCCAGCCATAAGCCCGAGGAACCTGTTGCTGGTAACTTTCTTGAGTATGCCTCGCATTTTATTGCCGGCAACCCGCTGAAGCGACTCGGACATCATCTTCATGCCAAGAAGGAATAGCGCCAGCCCGCCCAGTATCTGGAAAATTATGTTTTTCAGATCAACAGCAAGAGCAGAAAAATCGATCTTTTCTTCAGAACCGTCCGGAAGCATAACAGTTGCTTCAACAATATTGTTACTGGATATGTTTCCGAGTTTAATCGAGATTGCCGCAGTTCCGTCTGACCCGGTCAGTATTCTGACAGATGAAAAGTTTCCTGAAGTGGAATCACCCACCAGAATCAGGGGGTACTCTCCAATTATCGGATATGCGAGAGAACCCTGATCGGATCTCATCTCGAACTCAACCGGAACTCCGCTGACAGGTTCTCCTGAAGAATCCCTGACAGTTATTTCCAGTGGTTCAGCAAGAACCGTCTCAATTCTACCATGCTGGGAATTACCGCTTACCTCAACAGTGTAAGCTCCTGCAAAAGCTGATAATGCTGCAAATATCAAAATAATTGAGACTGACCGCATTACGCTCCTTCCGATCAATGAATTCAGATATTGAATCTTTGCCATTGACGGATATTGAACGGGGAACCGTTATTACTGCCGTTAACCTGCACAAGAACAAAATTAAGATAAGAAGCCGTTTACCGATTGATGGAACAACAGCAGGAAATATAATGATCATATGCGGAATGAACAAAACTGTTTTTCAACCGTATTGTTAATTATTGTTATATGCTATGAAAACATTATCAGCTCTTTTGAGAAGCATCCGAATAAAATCATGGACAAAGAATCTTTTTGTCTTTGCCGGAATTCTTTTTGGAAATCATTGGGATGATCCCAGAGCAATCGGCTTGACTGCACTGGGGGCGTTAGGCTTCTGCCTGCTTTCCAGTTCGGTTTATCTTACAAATGATATTGCTGACCGCAATCGGGATAAATGCCATCCTGAAAAGAGGAACAGACCACTTGCTTCAGGGGCTCTGACTGTTTCACTTGCAGCGGTGACCGCATTCCTGCTTGCCTCAGGCGTGTTGATCACATCGTGGATTCTTGCACCAACATACGCTCTGGTTCTCAGCATATATCTGATAATACAGTTGTTTTACTCCTTTAAATTGAAACATGTCGTAATATTGGACGTGCTGATAATAGCTGCCGGATTCGTACTGAGAGCGGTTGCGGGAGTCACGCTGGCCATGGATGCGGGCTATTCGGACATATCAATATCTCACTGGTTAATAGTCTGTACTTTCTTCCTTGCGATATTTCTTGCATTCGCAAAGAGGAGATTCGAAGTTGTTTCTCTTGGGGAAAATGCAGCCGGGCACCGAAAGATTCTCGAGGAGTACAGCATTCCCCTTCTTGATGAACTGATGGGAATAGCAACGGCCGCAAGCATTATTGGATATTCGATCTACTCAGTAAGCCAGAGAACCATGGAACTGGTATCAACCAAATTATGGGTAACAATCCCTTTTGTAACATATGGTGTATTCAGATACCTCTATCTTATACATATAAAGGGCCATGGGGGCAGCCCTGACAGAATCCTCCTCACTGACAAACCCCTCCTGATTAATATTCTGCTCTGGGTCATTGCAGTCGCTCTGGCTCTGACGCTATTCCCGGGTTCTGAATCCATCCCGGCGTGAATATTTCCCTGATCGCGCCTGCGAAAATAAATCTCGGATTAAGAATTTCAGGCTCACGATCAGATGGTTTTCACGATATTAGCAGCATTTTTCAGGAAATATCGCTGCATGATACTCTCCACATTATCGCAAAACCCGGAATCGGAAACATCTCACTTACATGCAGAGATGACAGGGTACCATCCGATTCTTCAAATCTTGCCTGGAAGGCAGCAGCTCACTTTCTTTCTCTTTCAGAAGAGAACCTGGACATAGAAATAGATCTCATAAAAAGAATCCCGTCTGAGGCTGGTCTTGGAGGTGGCAGCAGCGATGCAGCAGCCGTTCTTCTGGGTCTCCGAACTCTTACTGCCAGACCAACTCTGGATCTTTCGGGCACTGCTTCGGCGCTGGGCTGTGATGTTCCGTTCTTCCTGCATGGCGGCACCGCGCTTATTGAAGGAAGAGGCGAAAGGATAACACCTGTTCCTTCAGTCCCTTTCCATGCTGTTCTTATTCATCCTTCTGTCACTGTTTCTACAGCATGGGCATACAGCACATGGGACAGAATGGATCCCTCCTTGACAAACAATGGTGTTATTAAGCATTATTCAGCCTCGTCAGCAGTATGGCATGAGGGTAAAATTTTCCCGCATAATCTGTGGAATGATTTTCTACCACTGCTAGAGAAACACTTCCCTGAAATAGAAGAGCTGGCGCGTTTTCTGAAAGATTCCTGTGAAAACTGGGGCTTATCAGGATCCGGCCCAACCTTCTATGCGCTTTTCAGAATGGAGAGCGAGGCAGTAAGTTTCTCACGGATACTGACAGGGAATTTTACCCTGTGCAGATCAGCAGAGGCTGCGTTTTATCCTTAAAAGAAGAGGGAATAGAGACACATATTATAAATAATAATCCAGAGACCGTCTCAACCGATTACGATACTTCTGATAAATTATTCTTCGATCCGATCACGTTGGAAGACGTTATGAATGTAATAGAGAAAGAGAACCCTTATGGTGTTATGGTGCAGTTCGGTGGACAGACCTCTGTAAAT
>DAOWNO010000050.1 GCA_030642525.1 Candidatus Aegiribacteria sp. | reverse complement strand
GGGACGCAAACAGGACTTCGATTGGTCTCATCCTAATAAACTGGCTCCATGATGTCTCCCCGGAGGTGCTTGATGAATTCGAGGAATACTACGGATCATCAGACCCGGCCTTTCTCGAATATCTTGCCACGCTCGGGTTGAGAAATTACAACGACACCGATAAGTACGCCTGGGTGCAGCTCCTGGCTGAAACCGGCGCCCGGGGCTGGTAGCAGTGTGTAATATATAGATTACTCCGACACGATCACCGGATCAGGTTCGACAAGAAGGAAAGGTATGGTCTCCTCTTCGGTAATACTGAGATTGCTGATCTTTACCTCATAGCAGTACGTATCTTCTGCTGGTAATTCATTTCCATCGAATTCAACAGACCACATCTGAGGATCATCTGTCCAGGGACGCTCAAAAACAATGCGCCCATCGCCTAACGGATCGTTCCAGAGAAGAGGCTGGCACAGTGAAAACCGCAATGGCTCAAAGCCTGTGATATATGTCCACCCTTGAATGAGATATTCCACCTGTACCACGATCTCTTCTTCACCATTACATGGGATCTCCCACATATCCACATAAAACCGGCGGGTTTCCGGTACCGCGCTCCGGAAGTCTTCATCCGAATCGAAGCGTGACCTGAATTCCTCGACAGGGCGTAATCTGTGTCTGGTAACTGTTCCGTTTTCTCTCCCGCACCTGTGTATGTAAAAGACTGAATCGGCCGGTGGATTGTAAGCTTCAGCAGCCTCATCAGGGTTGTTGATATCGATAGGATATCCGCCGAGCATGCTTCGGGGTTCCATCAGAACTCCGTTGACCCGGAAGAATTCCAGTTCCCTTTCAAGCTCCGGAGCCACTCCCAGATCAATGCATATGATTATATCACAGCCGGAAACAGGTGGAATCAATACTAGCCTTTCGCTGACTATGTAATCCCAGTAGGCAAGGCTGGAAATGGTCTCATTCTCGATGAATACAGGCTGGATTGTTGCATACCATGATTTCAGAACTGCAAGGTTTTCAGATGATTCTCCTTCTACCAGACCGCTGCTGTCCGCTCTATAAACCGGACAGAGCCAGGAAGCATATGAATATCCTGACAGACAAAAGAATAACAAAATTACTCGAAATTTCACTTGTATCCTCCCCGGTTAATGCTGTTTGAATATGCATGCTGAACCCATATTGTAAAGATGCAGGGCTTAATGAATAACAGGTTTGATCGTTCATCAGTCCTTCAAGTCAGTAGTGTCCAAAATAGCTTTCTGATTTAGTAAATGTGCCCTTCTTTTTATGAGCATTTCTGCTCATGTTTGGGTGATAGTCAAAGTCACTTAAACAATTGAAGGACACATAAGTATGATACATAATATCAGCTTTTTCAGCCAGGTGCTTCAGCAGCTTCCACGCAATATTTTCAGAGGACATGTAAAGCGTTGCAAGACAAAACGTAATGCAAAAGGGTTCACTTCGTGGACTCATATTGTATCAATGCTCTTCTGTCATTTAGCAAGAGCGCAATCGCTTCGTGAGATCTGTAACGGTCTCGCCGGAATGGCAAGCAAAGTATCACATCTCGGATTACTTTCATCACCGGCCAGATCCACTCTATCCTATGCAAATGCAAACAGAACATCGAAGGTGTTTGAGGAGTACTGTTATTCATTGCTTGGACACTTCCGTACCACAGGGATGTTATTCCGGGGGAAGAAGTTCCGCTTTAAAGTTTACCTGTTTTGGACACTACTGTGTCCAGAGCATATCTGATATGCAATGATTTAAACTATCAGTACTGTTTTTATGAATAATAGAACATCTTCGCAGGTAATATGTTATTCATCATCCTCTTTTTCATGGATTTGACTCAGTCCAGCCAGTTTCGATATTGTTATTCTATGTGCAGCGCAGTGTTCGCAGGGATTAGTGGAAGAACAGGTTTACTGGAGAAACTATGAAAAGATTCAATTTATTCATGATCTTTCTGTTAATATCAAGCGTGTCAGCATGGGAATGGATTTCATCAGGACCTGAGGGTGGATTCCTGAAGGATTTTGCCTTTCATCCCGATCAGGCGGATATCCTTTTTGCCGGCAGCGATGATTCCGGCGGCATCTGGAGAACCATCAACTGGGGTTCCAGCTGGGAACTGGTCACAGCAGGATTTCCGGACATGACAGGCTGGAGTGTTGTTATCTGTCAATCTGATCCATCTATCATTTTTGGTTGTGATTCCTACGCAAGATACGGTCTTCTCAAATCTACTGATGGCGGATCCACATGGACTCAATCAACCGGAGGATTGACATCCGGCAGAGATCATACTGTTATGCAGCTTGTCATAGCATCGGAAAACGCTGATTCCCTTTATATCTGCACCGGAATGGCTGATGCAGGTGTTCCTCCGAGACCGGGTAACGGGATTTTCAGAAGTACTGATGGAGGTTCGACCTGGACACCTTCAGGATTGCAGGGAACCACTGTTCCGTGCATGTGCAGAGGTGGAAATGGTACTCTTTTCGCGGGAACCGACGGAAGTGGTGTCTGGCAATCATCTGACGGGAATTTCTGGACACATGTAGACGGAATACCTGATAGTTTTTCGATCTGGCAGATCGAGGCGGAGGATTCGTACGTGGCTGCCGCGACATTTGGAGCAGGTGTATTTATCAGCACGAATTCCGGTGTCGATTTTACTCAGTATTTTGACGAAAGTTACTGCTGGGACCTTTCCATTGCGGAATCTGATCCGGAACTTGTTCTTTTTGCCGCAGTAGACATGGGTATTTTCCGTTATTCATCCAATTCAGGATACTGGACCGATGTCATATCTCCGCCATTATCTGATTCAATGTTGATAATGGGTATTTCCTCTGATTTTCAGAGAGTGCTCTGCAGCGAATTCGCGAACAGTCCTGTCATCCGCTCATCCGATTCAGGGCAGTCATGGAGCTATATACAGAGTTCACCTGAGGCAGTGTTCCTCAGCGGTATAGCTGTTGATCCAAATGATTCGGGACACTTCTTCTCTTCAGGTCTCGGCAGTTACGCGGAGGCCTGGAATATCTCCGCTCTATATGAAACCTGCGATTCAGGCCAGTCCTGGACTTCTGTCGGACCTGCAGCCCACGGAACAGTGGTTCTATTCTCGTTAACCGGGACAGTGTTTCTGGGAACCTTTCGCAAGGGTCTGTACAGAAGCGATGATAGTTTTCAGACATGGGAAAACGTGAGACCTGGCGATAAAGTCATATTTGATATTGCCATCGATCCGAATGACTCTGATCTGATGCTTCTTTCGGAATATGACATGTCCGGGCCCTCAGTAGGTCTTTACAGAAGTACAAATGGAGGCGATTCATTTGAACTGATTCTATCAGATCTCTGCAGTGCCTGCCTTTTCAGCGCGAATTCCGGTTATGCCTGGGCTGGAATGACGGATGGATTGTACAGAAGTCAGGATGATGGTTTGACATGGAGTTCGTGGATGCTGTCAGGACATGTTATCGTAACGCTTTATGAATACGGTACCTATCTGCTTGCTGGAACGGAACAGGGCAGAATCTTCCTGCTCACCGAGGACAGCCGGCAACAGGAAATTACAGGTCCATGGGAACGACCGGTCATACCAACAGGATTTCTTGCGTTAGAAGATACGATTTACACAACCTTCAATGGTGCCGAGATGGATTCAACGTACGTGCAGCATGGCGGCGTCTGGATGACATCGGATATAGGGCAGAACTGGACTGATCTTACCGATGGAATGGCTGTGACGCATGTTTACGGGAAACATCCCATTGCTGTTACTGAAGCGGGAATAACAGTGTCTACCTACGGCGGAGGATGTCAAATTTTAACTGGCAGCTCAGGTATGAGTGAATCAGGAATTCCGACTGATTCAGGTATTCATATAATTCCAAATCCTGCATCAAACAATGTTGAGATCACCTTCAGGCTTCCGGTTCTTTTTTCTGGTTCAGCAGAACTTCTTATCTTCGATTGTTCAGGAAGGCTTGTCTTCAGCAGGGAAATAACTGACCTGGATGATGAATACGGATCGATAATTTGGGATTGCAGCGATGAATCAGGACATAGGGTTTCCCGGGGTATCTATCACTGCATCGTGAAACCAGTGACAGGATTTCCTCTTACCGGCAGAATGATTGTTATCTGAGGGAGGAAGAACAGGCTGCTTTTACTGTTGGTTATTTTGATGTAATTAAGTATTTTTGTATGATAAAACGCAAAAGGAAAACCGCATACCAAGGTCTGCATAAGGAGTTCCTGATAATCAGAACTTCTGCCACAAACCGTTAGATGGAGATATCATGAAATCATACGATGTAGTTATCATAGGAGCCGGTCCTTCAGGAATAGTTACAGGTGTTACAGCTAAAAAGCAGAACCCGGAGAAGTCCTTTCTCATAATAATGGAAGAGGAAAAGGGTCTTGTTCCATGCGGAATTCCCTACATTTTCCATGACCTTGATGATATATCACAAAATCTTATGGGTCCCGCTCCCTTTGTGAAAGCAGGCGGTGAGGTTCTCGTCGATACGGTAACCGGGGTTGATATCCGCAGCAAGACTCTTGAAACCGGATCAGGAAAGAGTTTCTCATACTCAAAACTTGTATTCGCGACCGGTTCAACTCCTACTATACCAACGTTTATCAGAGGTTATGATCTGGAAAATGTTGAATATATCAGGAAAAGCTACAGCTATATTAACGGGCTTATGAATCGTATAGGACAAGCAGAGAATATTGTTGTCATCGGAGGGGGATTCATAGGTGCCGAAGTTGCGGAGCAACTTGCCAAGTACAAGGAAAAAACCGTAACGCTGGTTGAAATGGAGAATCACTGCCTGTTCCGCGCTTTTTCAGAAGATTTTGCAGTCCTTGCCGATGAACATCTTGTAAATGCCGGTGTAAATATATTGACAGGTTGTACTGTTAAGAAGCTGCAGGGCAGCGGCGGAAAAGTTGAGTCGGTGATACTGGAAGACGGAAGATCGATCAAGGCTGATCTGGTTATCTCGGCAATCGGATACAAACCTCGTACCGAGCTTGCGGGCAAGGCCGGTCTTCAATTGACCAGCAATGGCACAATCAGAGTTGACAGGTACATGCGTACAGAGGAAAAGGATGTATACGCTGTTGGAGATTGCGCCCATGCTACCGGTTTCATAACAGGCAGAACGGATAATATAATGCTGGCCTCAACGGCTACAGCAGAGGCCAGAGTATTGGGTTACAACCTTTTCAGCATAAGTCTGCTCCATTCCTTTGCAGGAATACTGTCAGTGTTTTCCACAGAGCTTGACGGGTATGTATTCGCTTCTGCCGGAGCGATTGAACAAACCGCCAGGGAAGCGAACGTTGATTACGTTGTGGGAAGATTTGAAGATGTTGACCGTCATCCCGGTTCACTACCGGGGGCAAAGAAGATAAAAATCAAGGTGATCGTATCTCCAGAGAACGGGCAGATAATCGGTGGAGAGATCTACGGCGGCAAATCCGTAGGGGAGATGATAAATATAATCAGTCTTGCTATTCAGAAATACGTTACGGTTTACGAGCTTATATCCTTTCAGACCGGGACGCATCCCCTGCTGACTACCGCACCAACCAAATATACACTGGTTAAAGTATGCGAAGATGCCATTGTGAATATAAAGGACAGATTTCTGTAATATGAATTGAGTAACTCTTATTTCAGTGGAATCTTTGGCAGGGTACCGGTTAGATATTCAGCAGAAGCATCCGTTTTGTGCAGTTGAACAAGGATCCTTCAATTCAGCAGAAATACACCCCGGGCATACATGGCGTCCTCTTCCGTCAGTCCCGTTCCAAACCATAGAAAAAGAACAGGACTCCGGTGGTTTATCAGCAAGAGTCGTAACGACTCTGCCGGAAATATCATAGATCGAGAGAGACACGGCTTCATCAGTCCCCTGATAGAAGATCAAAGGCAATTGTTGTTGAACAGATGAATGGATTGGGATAAATGTGAAGATCAAGCTTGTTTATTGATGCAGAATATTACTATCGAACCACTGGAGATGGTCTGCTGGTCAGACACGGACTATGTTTCCTGAATAGATGATATCCCTGAGATTGGGGCCGCAAAAAACAGTATTAAGCGGTCGTTGATGAATAGCAGCAGTTAAGGGTTGGTCTGATGCAGTTTCTTGTGTACATGTTTCTTATCTGCGCCGGGAAACCCGTTGAACTTCCGGATCAGGACATACTCCATTACGAGTTGTCCCTGGATGTGGATATAGCGGGAGAGCTGTTGGAATGTACGGCTGAATTGACATTTGTATCTTATTCCCCGGATTCCGCACTGAAACTGCATCTGATAGGGTTTGAAGTTGACAGTGTAATGTGCCCGCCGGGCGAGATGAATTACAGCCGTATGGAAGATACTCTCAGCATTGATATGCCGGAGGGAATTGATCCGGGGGACACCTGCCGCGTTGAAATCGGTTACCATGGACATCCCCTGGCTTACTCCGGGCCGGAGTACATGATCGCCGGTGTGACCTTCGTCGACGGCTGTATGTGCTCCGTCGGCATGGAGCCCGGTTGCGGTGGTTACCTGTATCCCTGTATCGATATTATCTCCGAGAAGGCCTCATATACCTTTCATATAACCGTTGACAGAGGGTTCTGGGGGGTTGCGAACGGCAGCCTCACCGGGATCGATGAAACAGGGGAAAGGCTGACCTATAACTGGAATCACCCCGAAGATATTTCAACCTACCTGGCAGCTGTGGCTGTTGGAGAGTTCGAACTGCTGGAAGATCCGGAGAATGACTGGATATGTCACTGGATAAGCCCCGATATGGATCAGGAGGGAAGGGATGCCCTTGCAAGAACAGGGGATATTGTGGATCTTTACGAAAGGCTGTTCTGCCCCTACCCATGGTCAGGGGGTCTGGGATGCATAGAGATCGCTGAAGGCGGAAACGAGCATAACACAAAAATTTTCATTTCACCCTTATACTTTCATTACTCCGCTGATCTGGCTCTGGGAGTACTCGTGCACGAGATTGCCCATCACTGGTGGGGGAATTACGTCACCGAAGCGGAATGGTCGGAGATCTGGCTGGCGGAATCATTCGCCACATACAGTGAAACTTTCTGGATTGAGGATGAGTTCGGGCCTGACAGCGCTTATGCAAGGCTTCAACGGGATCTGGAGGGTTACTTCTGGAGTGGTGAGACAGCTCCCATAGTACCGGCAAAGGGTTATCTCTGGACATTCACTGTATACAACAAAGGTTCGTTTGTTCTTGGAATGCTGCGCAGAACAATGGGTGATCAGGCCTTCTTCGATACTCTGAAATTATACCTGTCCAGGCATGCTTTCGGTTCGGTTACCACTGATGACTTCAGGAGAGCGGCTGAGGATGCTTCAGGGCTGAAACTGGGCTGGTTCTTTGATCAATGGGTTTACGGCCACGGTTATCCCTTCTACGATCTGGATTACAGTATCGATACCCTGCCGATGGGTGGTGCTGAAGTTGCCTTCTCCCTGAATCAGACACAGCCTGACTATTGGCCCACCTTCAGAACAACACTTGAACTGCTTGCTTCAGACAGCACCACTGATACACTGGTTACCATCATGAACGACAGCAGGATCTTTGAGGATACACTACATCTGACCTTCATCCCCGATTCGATCATCCTTGATCCCGAGGGTTATGTTCTTGGATCGGATTCATCCGGCGGGAGACATCCATATCATTGCAACGTGAACATGGTGAGATGGGTGGGAACAGAGCCCATTTACGTTATCCCTACTGTGGAAGCGGATACAGCGATGCAGAAGCAGATATGGGAGTACGTGGAGGAGATCAGGGACAGGTTCAATCCTGATGCCATGATTTTAACCGACAGAGAAGTCCTTTCAGCTGGTATATGCGAGAAGACACTTTACATATACGGCACTCCGGTCGGTAACTTATGGCTTCGCAAATATTTCGCTGAACTGCCATTCCTTATTAAACCTGGTATGATTATAGCAGAGGAGAGGTTCACAGGGGCTGGCCTGCGGTTGATAGCATCATGGAATCATCCTGAGAATACCCTGGAGCATGTTGTCATTTACACCGCCGCCGACCCTGCGGATATAGTCCATATCAATCGTCTGTATCACGGACCTTCCTGCTTCACCATCGGCATGGACAGCCTTGTTCTGGCCACCGGAAGTTACTTCTCTTCCGATACATTGTTTACAGAGATACTGCTGGATTCACTTCCTCAGGCGCCTCTGAAGCGTACAGTCCGCTGACCCGTCTCTCCGCCTAATTGAGAAGTTGTTCCAGAGATGATTTGGGTTTTGAAAGAAAATATCTTCGTTAATTTCACTCATAAGCCTTGTCTACAAAACCACTTGCCCTGGTTCGCAAGAAATCTGATTGAACATCAGTGATTTGGACACTTCTGAAGAATAACCTTATCCCAATCTCGCCATGTCCAGGGTTCAGACACTCGATGCCAAAAAACATCCCAACTTGGATGTGTGCTTGTATTCCTTATATTTAAAGCCCATTCTTGTGGTTTTCCAGCGGAAAATACCGTTTGACATTCAGGATCCGGACCAATAATGGAAACAAACAAATCCTGATTACCGGAAAAGGGATTAACAGCAAGTGAAGGATCATCAACCCATGGAACAAGCGGCCAAGCAACACTATCAGAAGTGCAATATGGTGTGGAGTGAAATATCTCATGGTTACCTGCAACAGCAGCATTGTCATACTCTGGAATTTCATCAAGAACCTGTAACAATCCCCCCGTCATAGATTTCGTGAAAACTTCATGAAGTTGATATGCTGATATGCTGAAAAACATCAGAATTATTATTATTGTAAACTTAACATGCATACATTTAATCATCATCCAAATACCAGTTGCTGACAGAACTAGAATATAAACAACTAGGGGAAGCAGATAGCGCATCGGGGTAACATCAGGTGAATATGCACAAGTAATCAGAATGAACGGAAGAAAACCTGGAGCTAATAATAAAAAATCTTTAATCCTTTTTGCAAAAACCTTGTCCCGGAAATAAAATCCTAGAAACGCAAACAGACCCAATGCCCCAAGGAGACCCGGCCATGCAAGAAAAAGAGACATTATTGAGTATAGAAAGTGCCTGATACCGATACCTATCTGTCCGTGCGTGGGATATCTGCCTGTACTATAAAATCGGAGTTGATGAAGAAGATCCCGCCAATGAATCAAGTAGTTGGGAAACAAAAGGATGACCGATATAATCAAAGTAAATAAACATATTCCCAGAATTTTCCATTCATGAACAGCTTTCTTTTTCTTTATATCAATCAGAGCAAGGGCAAAAACTGTGATAACGGTAAGCAGAATAAGACACTTTGAAGTGACGATTGCCATCTCTTTTGGAAGGATATTCATTGATAATCCAATGGTAACTGCTATTACTACAACTATTCTCGAAAGAAAGTACAGCATTGTCTTCTTTGGTGACCTTG
>DAOWNO010000049.1 GCA_030642525.1 Candidatus Aegiribacteria sp. | reverse complement strand
TCCTGCTGTGCTTCTCCGTCAACAAGGGTTTCCACAAGTTTTCCGCTGATGTCATAAACAGCTAATGAAACCGGACCTGTTTCCGAAAGAGTATATGAAATCGCTGTATGAAGACTTATGGGGTTGGGGCTGTTCTGATTGAGGATCACATCTGTAAGCATTCCTGATGTTGACTGTTCTCCTATGGAGGTGGTTGGCTTCTCCCGTGACAGTATGAAGAAATCGGCGCAGGATGTTGCGTTCAGATAACTTGAGGTCAATGAAAGATACGGTGAATCGTCCAGATTGGATGTGAGCACCGGATATCTGTGATCATGATCGCTTGCGCTGGTTATTTCCTCGACGACGTTCCAGGTCTGACCCCTGTCCGTTGTTTTCCATCTCTGTATTTCACGCTTGGCAGTTCCGTAGTACTCGATGTAAATGTCGAATTCTTCATCTGTAATACAATGTATTCCGTATATCCACATGAATTCGCCGTTATGAGGTATTACTACTTTCTTCCACTCATCATCTTCCCAGTAGCGCAGATACCAGTCGGCAGGATCAGGGTTGTTGCGCCATGTTTCACAGTTGGTGAAGTATAGGTCACCTGACGGTGAAAAACATCCGGAACCTAGAGAGGTTATTTCGTTGTTTCCCGGAAGGTGCTGCACAAGGCAGTGGCTGTCCATCTCATCACAGGTGAGAGGTCCATCTGTGATGATGTTCTTTGTGAAGGAACCATCAACGTTTGTCCAGGTCTCGCCGTCTTCACTGTTCAGATAATAACAGTCCGGATAACCGTAACCGGGATCGCGATCACACCGATTTACCGCGAGATGGATTCCGTCAGTATCGCTCTGTGTTATTCTTGCATGATATGCCCAGTAGTTCCGTGCGGTTCCAAAGTTCACAACGATGTTTCCGGCATCCCATGTAAGGCCGTTATCAGTGGATTTATAGAACATTATCCTGTAATGATCGTAATAGTTATCGCTTCCATACCTTGACGATACGAAAAGATCACCATTTGCTGTCTTCCAGATCTTAGGATAGCAGTTACCCATTCCGGTTTCATGCACCAGTGTGAAACCAGCTGAGGGATCTTCGGGATTTACCGAGCGCTTGATTTGATATTTCCCGTTGTGACCGCTGCCGCCGGTATTCCACAACCTTTCATGAACCACGATTATGTGTCCATCATCAGCAACTACCAGGGCTCCGTGCGCATGACAGTCAGTTGCTCCTGGTATTCCGGGTTCAACACCGTATGATTCGGAAAGCTCTTCGCTATCATGGTCGTAGTACAGAACCATATTTTCGATAGAATATCCAGCTCCGCCCCGCTGCATCCACAGGAAATATGTTCTGTTGTAATCTCCGGAATAGTAATAGATCTGAGGACCGAAATTGCTGGCGGTTATCACCTGCGGATTGTGCCCTCTCGATTCGGTTGAGTAGTAATAACCGTTTGAGATATCGATGCTCCAGGCAATACCCGAGAGAATCATCAATACTGATATTATCATCGCACCGTGAAATATTCTCGCACTTTTCATTTTCTTCCTCCCTGGAAACCAATTGGTAACCTTTAGCAGATCAAATTAACAACATTCTCTTTCTGCCTCAGCATCATGTGTTTTCCGGAGAAATTGAATCTTTGTATTTCTCCCTGAACTCTTCAACTGTCATTGACTGTGACCAGTACGTTTCGAACAGTTCTATCAATCCGCATATTAAGCTTGAACGCTGAACTATCACGGCACTGAAACTTTCCGGTGATGTTAAACATTCCTCCAGAACGAACATCAGAATCCTGCTGTCAAAAATCATCATTTTCATCGGTAGCGTTTCTGCTATTCGCACCTCTTCACCAGCATCCCTGTACATTTCCATCACTGATCTGGGGATCAGATTTCTAGCTTCTGAAATCTGGTAAATTGATCTGTACCTCGTTCCTCTTTTCAAACCCTGCACTTCTTCCATGTTTCGCTCCGACATCGCATACGGAGGTTTGTTGAAAGACAGCACTTCTTTTATTGATAGACGCTCCAGTGAAAGAACTCTCTGAGCTACATTTGCCGCAGTCTGAATGATCTCGACGCACTCTATGGAGCTTGTCTCGTTCTGGCCGAGTTCATATTGCGTTTCCAATTGATCAAGCATCTGTTTCGATGAATCGATCTGTTTCTGAGCACTTGTGATAAAACTTCCAATTCCTATACCCGGTTCAGTCGGCTTGTATTTTTTTACTTTTCCGGGAACAAGTGAACACATGCCCTTGCTCATCAGTTTCTGCAGCACGTAGTAAATCATCTTCTGCGGAACACCCGACAGTGTAGCAATCTCTCCAACCTGCGATATCTTCTTTTTCAGCAGAGCCAGATAAACTTTCGCTTCATTCAGTGAAAGCCCCATTTCTGTCAGTATATCAATATGATCGTTTTGCATCTTTACTCCTGAATCAATTGTTACCACCATAGGCATGGTGTATGATATTTCTCATTAGCATGCCCGTCAATAGCAGCCAGGAAACCATATTACTCTATCGACTATAGGCTTCTTCAGAAAGATCGAATCGGATATTCTGCGACATGGCTTTCCGACTGTTCAACGAGAATCCTCAGGATTTGCAGTTAACAATTCAGAGAAATGAAACGTTCGGCAGGGCTTTCGGAACAGGAAGTCATTGCGGAATCCCCTGAAAACCACTCTACCGGCAAGATCAAGAACTTCAATACAGGTTGTTTCAATACTTCCAGCACAGATATATCATCTACGATTAGAACTGGAAGCTCATTCGAGAACAATCATTCTCCTGATCTCGGTTTCATCCTGTGCTGAAATTCTGTAGAAGTATACGCCCGAGGGGACTTCACTCGCATTCCACATGGCGGTCCTGATGCCTGAATCCCGCCAGCCGTCAACAAGGGTGGCAACCTTTCTTCCTGCAATATCGAATACTTCAAGGCGCACATCGCAGGCGACAGGTATCTCGTAGGCAATCTGAGTTATGGAATTGAATGGATTGGGACTGTTCTGCAACAGTCGGATTCGGCATGGAGCGATTCCGACCTCACCTTCAATGCCCGTAAGTTCAATTTCCCCGATATACAGAGTGTTGAGATAGCCTTCGTTGTTACCGCCGAACACAAGAATGTAATCCTTATCATCGATTGTCGTAACTTCAACATGGGGACAACCCACGGGTGCAGGAAGAGGCGTGGCTGTAAGCCAGCCGGTAATCTCATTCCAGGCGTAGACTTTGTCACTCGCGGGCCAGGGATCATACCCTGCCCCACCACCGGCAATGTACAGGAAGTCTCCGAGGAAATCACCATCAGCAAAGGCTATCGGTTCGGGTAAAGGATCGATCGTATCCCATTCATCTGAAGAAGGATCATAGCGTATCGCATCCGCAAGGACACTCAAGTTCGTATCATGTGCAATTCCTCCGACGGCATAGAAATACGCATCGTCCGATGCGGAGACGAAGTACATCCTTTTCGGAGAGGGTGGTGTTGAAGCTTCCACCCATGAATTACCCGATATATCGTAGTGCCAGGATGACTGGAGCGGGTAGTAACTGTAATAATTCTCTACATAGTAGTAGTGTATCTTGTCGTTGACAACAGCAGCGCCGTATTTGCAGCACTCGCGCCAGTTTTCAGGATACGGGGTACTCAATAGTTCCCAGGAATCGATAAGAGGATCATAGCACCTCAAAGTATCAGAGCCGGTTGTATGACCACCGAGCAGGTAAAATTTGTCATCGTATACTACACCGCGTGTCAGGGAGCCCGGTGTGGGAAGGGGTGCAGCTTCCGTGGACCATGTATCGGTCACAATGTCGTAGATATAGTGAACAGGAGCCGGGCTGGGGTGACCGCCAAAAAGGTATACTTTACCGCTAATTACTCCTGAAGCACCCCGGCAGACCGGTGAAGGCATTGAAGCACATGTGCTCCAGACAATATTCACTCCCCTCGTTGATTCATTGTAATAACTGTCTGAATTCCATCTGAACCGGGGATGATCTGATTTCAGGAACAGATTCCCGTCCAGGATCGTAGCGGTGGTGTCATACCAGGCCATAAGGCTGTAGAACTGGCTGTAATAGCCGTCCATGGTCGGATCTGTTCCGTATGGATCGTATGTCGACGGATTTGTCAGATCACCACCGATACTGTCACAGTTGTCGTCAAGGAGTGGATACTCCCCGACATCGTTAGAATGAGGTGTTTCCCATTCGTAAGCTTCGTCAATTGCGATATAACCGTCACCATTTACATCTGTATAGTGTGAAATGATCACATCCGGGGCGCCACCTCGCATTGAGAACCTCCACTTGCCGGCCCAACCGTAGGAATTGCCCTGAGATGCGTTGACAGATGTAGCTGTGATTACACGCCTTGCAGTGTTACACAAGCCCGACATGTGCGGTATGATCGCGCCGCTGAAGCACGGGTTATAGGCACCGATATAGGCCCTGCACTGGATGTCGTCGATCCAATCCCTGAGTTCCGTGAAGTATACAAATCCACCGTGTACTTCAAATCCGCTTGTGTTGCCGTGGTCCACCCACCAGACATGAACAAGATCATCTTCCGTCACCTTTGCCGCGACACTGTCGAAAGCTGCCTCAACATTGGCAAAGGTGCTTATGCCGTCGCAAAGTTCCGGATGGGCAGTCGCACTGTCTCCGTATGAGTAATAATAGATGTCCTGTGGCGCGAACTCCCAGTCCATGAGAGCCCAGACAAGGCTGGAAGTATCGTTCCAGTACCACTTGTACATCTGGCCCGATACATTGCCCCCCATAACGACAATCGCATACTTATGCCCGTAGGGTGTCCACAGACCGGGTCTGTCAGCTGATAACTCATTCCCGGTTCTTATTCCTGATATCTGCGGGTTCGGGATAATACTCAGGTCAGCATTCACTCTTCCCGTGAACAGGAACACACAAACAATTACGATATAGAGCAATCCGGTGAACGTAAAATGATAAAGTGACATCATCGTTTCCCTTCTGTAATAACCAGTATTTCTTGCTTTATCTATAATAGACCTGAAAGCGGATTTCAGATCTGAAATAATTTCTCTTCAAGAATTATCCAGCATCCATATCTCACGATTCTATCACTCCAGAAGAATACCAGCGTTCTCAAGCAGGGTCAACAGAATGATTTACGACATTGAGATTGTATAATAGATGCATGGCTGGAGCTTGAACAGAGATTGATTGGCGTTTCTGCCTGAAACGACAACACCAAGGGCGATATCGTCATGTAGAAGTGGGTGTACTCCCTGAATGAAAAGTCAACGTTATTCAATACAATGCTGAAGGTAGGAATTCAGGAAATTTGTACTGCCGGGAGATTGAATTCTCGCATTTGAAATCAATATCACCCATCGTTCTATGAAATTAACCCAGTACACTGTTATAGTTCTGCAAAAGTTATATATTAATTTGATAACAAATTAACTGTAAAAAGGCGGGAGTTGTGATCGGAAAGTCAATAATGTACACGATAGTACTGAGCCTTCTCCTTGCTCGCGGACTGATGGCGCAGGATCCTGGTGACACCCTCTGGACGAATACCTATGGTGGAGTAAATGATGACATGGGATGGTGTGTTCAACAGACTTCCGACGGCGGATATATTATTTCAGGGCATGTACAGTTTCTCGGTTCGAATAATGAGGATGCTTGTCTGATCAAGACAGATGACACCGGTGATACTGTCTGGACAAGAACCTATGGTGGAACGGAGTTCGACAAAGGATATTCTGTTGAGCAGATAAATGATGGAACATATATCGTTTCCGGAACCGCCAGATCATTCAGCGTAGGGCTGGATGGTGATGTCTATCTGTTACATGTGAATACGTTCGGTGATACATTATGGACAAGGACTTATGGAGGATCCAATGGTGAGAGAGGTTGGTCAGTTCAACAAACCTCTGATAAATCATTCATTGTTGCCGGGTACACCGGAGATTTCGGCAATAACGACTATTACCTGCTCAGAATCCAGGGTGACTGGACCGGCATAGAAGATGACCATCACTTTGTTCCAGCTAATCGTGACTTCTTATGGAATGAACCTGATCCATTCAGCATTCATACTACGATCAGCTTCAGTCTATCACAGGCCAGTACGGTATCTCTATTAATCTATAACATCTCAGGTCAACTGGTTAGCACACTGCTGGCAAACGAGTGGTACGAAGATGGCAATCATTTATTACAATGGGATGGTCGAGATATAAATGGTTCGTTGGTTTCTAACGGCATCTACTTCTGCCGTTTGAATGCTGGAAATCTCAATCAGGCACGCAGGATTGTAATGCTGAGATAGTTTTTTTGAGATGTATCCGTTTTCAGCAGCAGTCTGAACAAGGCGTTAAAGCGTTTTTCATGATCGCAATAACAGTGGTGAATAATTCAGTTTCCTATTGTTCTGCGTGGCGCTGATATTAGAGGACATGAAAGAGGGAATATGCCATGCTATTAGGAATTACTTCAAACGGATCTGACTCAAACAAACGTTTAATGAGAGGTGAGTAAACACGTAATTATGACCACGGACAAAATCAAGGATCTGAAGGATAAATTGGAAGCTCTCCGTTCTCAGCCTGAAAATGATGCAAAAAGCACTGAGGTGGTGAAGGTGTTATGTGATTTAGCTTACGTACTTTACCGCTCCGACCCTGAGGAGGCAGAAGTCTATGCCAGCCAGGCCCTAACTCTGGCTGAGAGCACAGGATTCAAGAAAGTGATAGCTGAGAGCCATATGGTTATCGGTACTTCATACTGGGCAAGAGGTGATTTCGACAAGGCTCTTGAGTACTACTTCAAAATTACAAAGATGTCTGGGAGAAATAAGGCATAGCGGATTTAAACAATCATGTCGGGTGTATTCACACTTGACCGGATCAGGAGGTCAATCCAGTAGAAATGAAAATAACCTGGTTCTCTTCTTTGAAAGATGCTTCAATACCGGCAGGCAGACCCACATCCCAGAACAAATTCCCCCAGAACGATTCGTCCTTCATACCTGCCGGCATCTCAAGGATGCTTGATGTTTCAGTAGACCATGATTTATTCAACTATTTGTTCAGTTTGAGTTCAGTAAACAACAGATGCAAAAAACATGCCATTAGGTAATAGTGATATTAATGCGAATAATTAATAATATATTGTAGTAAGACGCGTATTGTCCGGCGCTGTGCAAGACTTTTCATTAAATCTGCAATACAAACGAACATTGCGGTACAATTTCACCGCTTGCATTGTCAGTATCAACACAGATATATTCATTTCTCAAATATCAGTTCCGTGTTTATTCAAGTGATTTTCTTAAGGAGAAACAATGCAGCCAGTTCAAAGTTTTTCAGAGATGAAGAAAAGGGCCGAAATATTACCTTCCAGAAGAGTGGCAGTAGTCAGGGCAGATGAAGCTGAAACGCTGACTGCCGTTATGACAGCAGTTGAAGGAAATATGATCGAAGCCGTTCTTATAGGCGGATCTGATGCAATCAAACGTTCAGCTGACAAGGCTGGAGTTGATATAAGCGGCATGGATATCATCGAAATCGCAGAAGACAGGCCTGCTGCGGAAAAAGCAGTTGAGCTTATCAGAAACGGTGAGGCTCATGTCATAATGAAAGGGTTTGTTGCCAGCTCCATCTTTCTGAAAGCAATACTGGATAACGAAAAAGGTATCAGAGGCCCGGGTCTTCTAAGCCATGTAGCTGTTTTTGATATTCCAACATATCCAAAATTGCTGACTGTAACCGATGCAGCCATGAATATCAAACCGACATTTGATCAGAAAGTCCAGATTCTGGAAAATGCCATTACAGTTGTAAACGCTCTCGGTATTGATAACCCGAAATCAACCTATTTATGCGCAAAAGAAATACCCTATGAGAAAATGCCTCGAACGATGGAAGCTGCGAGGATGAAAAAAATGGTTGAAGATGGTGAAATCACAGGGACTGATTTTGATGGTCCACTTGCCATGGATCTCGCAATTTCTCCGGAAGCGGTAAGGATCAAAAAGATAAAAAGTACTGTTGCAGGTCAGGCGGACATTGTACTGCTGCCGGATATCGAATCCGCGAATATTCTATATAAAACGCTGCTTTTCCTTTCAAACGCCGAGGGTGCTGCTGTTATAATGGGTGCGACACATCCTGTAACGCTCACATCCCGTGCAGACTCGGCGGAATCCAAGCTCTGTTCGCTTGTCCTGTCTGGAATTGTGGCTTCTTACCTCGAAAAGTTGACCTGAATTCTGGAGCAGGTCCGGACTCCACTGGCCCAGACCTGTGCCAGGAGAAAGCGGGAGAGAATACTGCTCCTGGATCCGAGATACGCAATCAGTCAAACAGCCAATCGATTCAAGCCTGTTAATCAACCAGATTCTGTCCGGCAATGAAGGCTCGTTCCATCAAATCTTCATTATCAGTTATCTGATCCCGTTTGTGAGTACCTGTCGCAATAATAGTTTCAACAACCGAAAAATTAACCATTGACCACGCTTTCTTCATGTTTTCGATCTGAGTAGAAAACAGTTCCGGGTTCTCGGCTCCCTGGGTAACTACAAAGACAGTCTTTTTCTCATCAAGTCTTTTTTCAAAATTGTATCCAATAAAACAGAAAAGGCGATCGGTAAACGCCTTCATCTGAGCTGTCATGTAGTAGATGTATATAGGTGTCCCTAAAATAATAGCATCTGCGAAGCGAATCTCATCATACAGTTCCTGCATATCATCTTTCTGTATGCAGACACCGGACTTTTTACAGGCCATACACGCTTTACAGCCGCTAATATTCAGCACACCGATATGGAAAATGGCCGTATCAGCCCCTTTATCTTCAGCTCCATTGAGGACCTGCCTGACCAGAGCATCGGTTGCGCCATCAGTTCTTGGACTTCCAACAAATGCTACAACTTTCATGTTCTTCTCCTTTTCAATATTCCCAGTCGTTTCTTGGTGTCGGCAGCCGGAGTACTTCGTCCAGATGTTTCAGAAGATCATCCGGTCCGGCAAGATCATCTGTTACCGCAAGTCCGGAAGCCGGTCTGACTCCGAACCACATCCGGGTAAAAGCACCCACCGAAGCTTCCAGTACAGGAAGACCGCTCTGATGACCCTTCTCTGCTCTTGATTCCGGACCGAGAGTAACGGTATAACTGCCTGTTATCCCCCGCCAGGGAGCGTCCTCTGTCAGATATTCTTCAATGGGATCTTTCATTACAAGATTGAAAGAAACACTGCCCCATGGAAGAAATGTCCTGGCCATACATTTCTCCAGGTTGCATATCCGTATCTGCCAGTACGCAAGAGCCTGATGGCTGGTTTCGAATTTTGACTTCCTCGTTTTTCTCATGTGCCTGAAAGGAGTTCGTATCAGATCCTGTATCTGGATAGCGACAGGTTCGTTCAGCCGGATGAGAGAAACCTGATCGCCAAGGTTCCTTATGAGGGCAAGCAGTTCGAGAAACTGAAAGTAATCAGTGTAGGACATCC
>DAOWNO010000149.1 GCA_030642525.1 Candidatus Aegiribacteria sp. | reverse complement strand
TAAGAATCGGTGGTTCCTTATCAAAGCTCTTCTTGTCGTTATGATACCAACGGTTATCGTAACGTTTCTTCTCGAGAAGAAGTACACGGTTACGACAGTCATCATGCCTCCTGAAACCCAGTCAGCTCCCGGTATTTCTATTGCAGGACTGGGAATCTCCGATTTTGCGGGGTTTTTCAGTGGTGGAATGGGTTTTTCATTACCCCTCATGACAACGATGTCAGATGTTTATGATGAAATTCTGAACAGCAGAACTCTTATTGAAAATGTAATTCTGTCTACCGGTTACATAGACTACACTGAAGAAAGAGATCGGTATGAAAAAGATGAGCAGCTGGGGCTGTACTGGACAAGGAAAGCTTTCAGGAGGAATTACTCCGCAGGAGTGACACCATCCGGATTTCTTCAATTCGAAGTTACAACCAATGATCCATGGTATTCAGTCGAAGTGTCGGAAGCGGTTATAACTGCTCTGGACAGCATCAATTCGGATATCTGCAGGAGCAGAGCCGAGCAGACAAGAGTATTCCTCGAGATCAGATCTTCGATGGCGGACAGTATTCTCGGAAGTACAAGCGATTTGCTCCGTGAATTTGAAGAGGAACACGGCATAATCTCACTGGATCAGGAGATGGAAGCCTATATTCAGAGCCTTGCTGAATTGAAGCAGCAGTACATTCTGCTGCGGACAGGCGCGGCCGCCATCCGAAGAGGTATTTCAGGAGGATCAAGCGCAGGAGCCCTTCTGAAAGATCGTGAAGCGGATGAGCTTCTTGGAATAATTGAAATGCTGGAAACGGGTATAGCTCCTCCCGGATATGAGAGCGTTATGCCTTCCGGATCTCTCGAGGAAATGCCGAATATTCAGTTCCGGTACGCCTCCCTTCGGGCTGAATATGAAATGGCACTTGAAATAACAAGCGCTATCCATATCAGCCTTCAGCAGGCCATAGTAGATGAAAACCGCGAGAATCCTGCAGTTCGTGTACTTGATCCGCCAAGGCACCCCGGATGGAAAAGCAGACCCAGAAAGCTTTATATCTGGATAGAGGTTTTCTCTGTTGCGTTTATTTTCCTGTTCGGTTTTCTGATTGCCAGAGAAAATATCCATGCTATGAAAAGGGAAAAGCCGGAGGAATGGCAGGTCTGGCAGAAACTGTTCCGGGAGATCAGACGAGATCTGAGTTTTCGGAAAAGGAACAGATTATAAATACTTTCCGAAACTTCTTATTCAGCTTCTTCAATGAATTTTCTGTAGGCGTTATATCGATCCATATGAATAGTTCCGTTTTCGGACGCTGATTTTACCGCACAGCCGGGTTCTGACATATGAATACAGTCCCTGAATCTGCATTTCCCGATAAACGGGAGAAATTCCGGAAAGCAGAACTGCAGTTCATTTTCGGGGATATTCTCAATGGAGAACATTCTCAGTCCGGGTGTGTCAATCAGAGTTGTTTTTTTCTCAAGCAGAACAAGTCGCGCCGAAACGGTTGTGTGTTTTCCCTTGCTGGTTTTTGGATTGAGTCCGCCGATTTTGAGATCAAGAGAAGGATTGTAATATTTTGCAAGTGAGGTTTTTCCCGAACCGCTCGGCCCTGTCATAACAACCGTTGCCCCTTTGATGTGCTGAAGCAGCAGATCGGTACCCGATCCGGTTTCACAGCTCACAGGGAAAACAGAATAACCCGCCCCGCCATGACCATATACTGCCAGAATCTTATCTCTCAGGCTCCTGTCAGCATCATCGGTGCAAAGGTCCATCTTATTCAGTACAATTGTAGCTGGAAGCTTTCTCCATTCGGCGGATACCAGAGCTCTATTTACGAATCCGGCTTTGAATTGAGGATTCTTGAGTGAAACCAGTACAAGAACCCTGTCAACATTTGCGGCTATGATCTGAGTGGATCTCCCGAGAGGGGAAGGGCGCTGGAGAATACCGTTTCTTGGAAGAATTTTCTCAACAACCACCTGATCGTCAATCAGCAGAGCATACGCATGATCCCCCGGCACAGGCTTCATGCCATGGTAGACCCGGCCGGCGGTTATGGCGCTGATCTCATTTCCCTCTTCATCAATGATCAGCACACCTCTCCTCCCGACGGAGGAGATCCTGCAGGTAAAGCGCGCCTGTTTCAGAAGATCACTCCGGATGAGTCCGGTCTGATGAATCTTACGATATGTTCTCCTTCTCGTCCCCAGCCGAGGATTTCTCGGACCATTTTTTCCATATAGGCAGAGTCAGACAGAAGCTGCTCAATTTCAGTGTTCATCAGATCCACCTGCTGCTGCAGGCTGTCAATTGAGAGAGAGGTTTTTTCAATGTCATTCCGGAGCTTGGCAAGAGCGATGAAACCATGTCTGTTGAAAACCAGTATTACAACGACAAGGACAAAAACAAAGACCAGTATTACGTAGAACAGCCTTCGATTTTTTCCCGTTTTTTTCAAGTTACTTCCCTGATTTCTGAGGCAGGATATCGATTCCTCTGAACAGCGCCTGATCGCCAAGGTCTTCTTCTATGCGAAGAAGCTGGTTGTATTTGGCGACTCTGTCAGTTCTGCAGACGGAACCAGTCTTGATAAGTCCTGAATTAGCGGCTACGGAGAAATCACTGATGAAAGTATCCTCAGTTTCTCCGCTCCTGTGGCTGATGAATGTCTTCCACCCGTTTCTGTGAGCAAGATTGACCGTGTTCATGGTCTCTGTGACAGTACCTATCTGATTAAGCTTGATAAGTATTGCATTTGCAGCTTCTGTCCGTATACCTCTGTACAGTCTTTCCTCATTTGTGACCAGCAGATCATCACCGACTATTAGAATGCTCTGCCCCAGCTGTCTTGTCATCAGTTCCCATCCGGACCAGTCATCTTCAGCGAGTCCGTCCTCAATACTTACGATAGGGAAGTCGCGGACAAGCTTTTCCCAGTAGGAAACCATCTCTTCTGAAGTAAGGCCGGAGGGATCGCACCCGTGCATATAGTATTTTCCGTCATGGTACATCTCGCTGGCTGCTGGATCAAGAGCCAGAAAAATATCTTCTCCCGGTGTGTATCCGGCATCAAGAATCCCCTTCATTATGAAATCAAGAGCAGCTTCGTTTGACGGCATATCCGGGGCCAGTCCGCCTTCATCCCCCACGGTTGTCGGAAGCCCCATGTCAGAAGACTGTTTTCTCAATGCGTGAAATATTTCTGTGCCTGCCTGAAGCGCTCTGCTGAATGTTTTGAAACCCGCAGGTACGATCATGAATTCCTGAAGATCTATAGGATTTGACGCATGTTTTCCGCCATTGAGAATGTTCATTCCCGGCACAGGAAGAAGTCTTGCTGAAGGTCCGCCCAGATATCGATATAAAGGAAGCCCCAGATGGCTGGCAGCAGCCCTGGAGACAGCCATTGATACAGCAAGTGTGGCGTTTGCGCCCAGTTTTTCCTTATTCGAAGTACCGTCAAGCTCAATCATGATTCTATCGATGCGAGCCTGGTTCAGAGCGGAAAGTCCTGAGATTTCAGGTGCTATCAGTATTTCTATATTTTCTACAGCTTTAAGAACCCCCTTTCCTCCGTAAGCTTTTCCTTTATCCCTTAATTCAACGGCTTCGTGTTCGCCGGTTGAGGCGCCGCTCGGGACGGAAGCTCGGCCCCATCCGCCGTTGAGGAGGAAAACCTCAGCTTCAACAGTTGGATTTCCTCTTGAGTCGAGTATCTGCCGGGCGCGAATTTCTAATATTTCAGGCATTAAAGGTCCTTCCGGTAAAAATAAATTAGAGCAGTTATCAAATATACAATGTTACTGAAGAAAATCATGAAAAGGAGAATCTGTTCACTCCTCTGGAGATGTACTCGCCAACAATGCTTTCAGGAGTTCTTGTTTTAAGGACGTCCAGAAATGTCTCAGCAATCTCCGGATCGAACTGAGAGCCGATGTTTTTCCGTATTTCACTGAGAGCATAATCAATTCCGGGAGCTTTTCGATAGATTCTGTCGGAGGTCATGGCGTCAAAGCAGTCAGCAACAGCAAGAATTCTGGCGTGATGCGGAATATCTTCTTTTTCGAGACCGAATGGATATCCTCCGCCGTCGTACCGTTCATGATGATACCTTACCGTATCGATGAAGCTGCCGAAGGCGGTGACAGGTCTCAGGATCTTGTAACCGGTTTCAGGATGCATTTTAATGATATCGAATTCCTCTGATGTCAGTTTTCCTGTTTTATTCAATATTGACTCCGGTATGCCGATCTTGCCGATGTCATGCAGCAGCGCTGCATGGTGCAGAAGCTTGATTTCTCTGACAGGAAGATGCTGGTGAGATGCAATCGTCATTACGTAAGCTGCAACATTTCTTGAATGGTTGCTTGTATACGGATCCTTCGCGTCAACAGCGCTGGCAAGAGCGAAGATGGCCTGGGTATAATTCATTTCACTTGTCTCGAATAAATAAGCATTGCTGAGTGCCATAGCTGCGTGTCGCACCAGAATGGACAGATAAGAGCTGTCATGAAAGAGTATTTTCTCATGAGACCAGTTTGCGAGGACCATCATTCCCTTCAAACTTCCGAATTTGCTCAGATCAAGAATTTCAATGTTTGGAACAGATTCCCAGTCAGCAACTCTGGCGCACGCGAAAGAATCTCTAATACCGCTATCGAGGTATTGACTGACAGTCAGGGATTCCTGAGTCTGCTCAAGCAGTTTACGCAGATCGGAGTTGAGAATCTTTTCCGGTATGTCAGATCTGACCATAGTGTAACTCAGGGGAAGCATATCCTTCCCGCTGAGAAAGACACCGAACAGATCAAATGGAATCATCGTTCTGAATCCTTTGACAATAGATGACAGCACCTGTTTGGTATCAAGTGAGGAGGAAAAATCTCCTGCAAGAATATTTACATGTGCCAGATTATCGGCATGCCCGCGAAGATTTGAAGTAAGCCTGTAATTCATCAGCTGATTCCCGGCCTGTGCCGCGAAAAGCCCCAGTAACTTAAGGTCTCTGACAGTAAAAGAGGCTGGTATTGAAGATCTGGCAACCATGCAGACTCCAAGATTACCATCAGGGCTGGGAATGGCAGCAGCCATAAGAGACGATATCGAAGTTTTCTCGGGAAGGGGAAGATCAGTGTATTCTCCGGCGAGAATACCGCCTTCAGCGTTTAGAGTTTTCCGGCTGAAAGATTTCCATTCATCGTCACTGAGAAGATCTTCTTTCCCAAACTCACAGATTTTGGCAATACTGTTCTCGCCCGGAGTATTCGCCAGATATATTCTGGCGGAGTCTCCTCTGAATGTGTGCTCCAGAGCCTTGACAAGAGTCTCAAGGAATGCCTGACGGGTGTGTTTAGAGATATTGATATTCACCGTAAGATTGTAAAGATCCTTAAGCTCCGGAGATGGGAGAACGGACAGCTGCTTTTTCCTGAACTCAAGGGCTCTTCCCACAGTCTGGCTCAGTTCCACCATCGAGAAGGGTTTGGTTATCAAGTCAAAGGCGCCCCTCTGTATAGCATCTTTTGCAAGGTCAATTGATCCGTGACCGGTAATCAGAATAACCAGGGTATCGGGATATTTTAAACGTATTTCAGAAGCCAGCTCAAGCCCGCCCATATCAGGCATCATGATATCACTGAGAACAAGGCTGAAAGAAGTGGTCTGCATTATTGAAAGCGCTATGCTGCCGTTCTCCGCCTCGTCTACTTCAAAATTCTGCAGTTCAAGGACTTCTCTGCAGAGAGTTCTGATAGAGATGTCATCATCGACAACGAGAATTTTGGTGTTTTCACTCATCCTGAGAATTGCCTTTATCCTTTTGAATGTTGTAATGTTTCATCCTCGCAAGAAGAGTAGTCCGTTTCAGCCCGAGCATGTTCGCTGTGCTGGTTTTATTTCCACCGCTCTTCTTCAGCGCATTAATGATATAGTGCTTTTCAATGCCGCTCAACAGTGAGTCAAGATTCACCTGTTCTGCTGTCGGAGTC
>DAOWNO010000173.1 GCA_030642525.1 Candidatus Aegiribacteria sp. | reverse complement strand
GGCGCCGCACCTGGCTTCAGGTGGGGCGCTTTATTGTTTTCGGTCTCTTTGTTCTGCTGGGTATTCTGTTCCTAGGATGGACAAGAGTCGGCGGAATTTACATCTCTGTCGGTATTGCGGTGATTCTGTCAATACTGTTGGACATGCTGTGCAGAAAGATATGGAAAGACAGGGAATGGCAGATATGGGTTCTCTTCACCCTTGATTCAATTCTGGCTGCGATTCTTATCCGTATGGCCGGTAATTTCGATGGTCCTTTCACGGTCTTTTTCTTTATTCATACATTCGGAGCGGGTATCTATCTGGGTATCAGGGGTGGAGCAATCATGGCGATTGTCAATTCTCTGATGATAGCCGCGCTTGCTTACATCACAATATCAGGAGTATTGACTTTCAGTCCTGCGGGAGGTTCTCTGGAGGGATTGGTTGAAGTCATTCCATCCGATGTATCTTTTCAATACGCACTTCTTTTTGTAATGATTTACGCTGGCCTCCTGATGATAACAGGACTTGTCACCGGATATCTCTCAGAGCACCTTCTTTTCGAAAAAGGCAGAGTTGAAGGGATCCTGAGTGAACTCCGGGAGGCGAGAAGTATGGCCAGAGAGATACTGGAAAGCCTGTCGGATGGAGTGCTTGTGATTGATAATTCCGGTTCTCCAATCAGCATTAACCGTTCTGGTCTCAAGATTCTTTCTCTTGATGAGAACTGGCGCAGAACTATATCTAATACGGATATTTACACTATGCTAAGAGAGTACCAGATATCCGAAGGAATGCCTTCTATTATCGAGATCAGCCTGGGAAACAGAGTTCTGGAATGCAGAATGGGTACACTTCTTGATCATTACGGCAAGTCTGCCGGAGCCCTCGCCGCAATGACCGATATAACGGAAACAGTTGAACTGAAGAAACAACTGCAGGAGAGGGAAAAACTTGCGGCGATCGGCAAACTGTCCAGCACCCTCGCGCATGAAATCAGGAATCCACTGGCCTCGATGAGCGGTGCCGCTCATATACTGAAAATGGGATCAATTGACTGGAAGAAGACAGACAGAATGACCGAACTCATAAGCAGTCAGGCAAAGAGAATTTCGGAAATAATCGAGGGATACCTCGAACTCTCCAGAAAGAGTAATGTTCTATATACTAATCCGGTTTCACTCGAAGCTGTCGCCATGGAAGCGGTTGATGTGGCGAAACAGGGATTTGGCTGGCAGACGGAGATCGAACTGGATATTGAAGGCAATTTCATCGTTTTTGGAAATCAATCACGCCTTGTTCAGTTATTAACGAATATAATTCGCAACAGTGTTGAAGTTCTGGAGAACAAGGCTGATGGCAGGATAGGTATTTCCCTCACGAAATCACAGATACAGGGCATGGCTGAATTGGTTGTGACGGATAATGGTCCCGGTATTAAGGACGCTGTTATCAATGATATTTATGATCCGTTCTTCACGACGAAAGATGAAGGAACGGGGCTTGGACTGTATGTTGCGAGAAGAGTTACAAGGGATCATAATGGCCGAATGGATATAGAATCTGTTTCAGGAAAGGGAACAACGGTGAGAGTCATAATTCCAATTGCGCCACCTGACGTTGTTACATATGAAACCGGAGGTATCGAGCATGGATGATCAGCTTTCAGTCATGATTGTGGATGATGAAAAACCGATGCTGGAATGGCTCTCGATTCTCCTTGAACAGCATGGTTATTCGGTTACGTGTTTCTCCGATGGCCGAAAAGCGGTAACTGAAGGGAGGAAGAATGCGCCGGACATCCTTGTAGTTGATGTCAAGATGCCGGGTATCAGCGGACTCGATGTTCTGTCCAGACTTCGCGAAAAATCTCCTGAATTGATAGGTATTGTAATAACAGCGTTTTCCAGTGTTGATTCAGCAGTCCAGGCAATGCGCAAAGGTGCCACAGATTACCTGATCAAACCTTTTGAAGTTGATCAGCTTCTTGTGGCAATCGAGAAAGCTCTTGGTGAACGGAAGATCAGAAGAGAGAACAGAGAACTAAGGAAAAAAATCCGCTCACGTTTCAGTATTGAAGGGATCATCGGGAAATCAAAGCCGATAATCGATCTTCTTGAAGAAGTCAGGATGGTCGCGGATAAAGACAGTACAGTATTAATAACAGGGGAGAGTGGTACAGGGAAGGAACTCATAGCCAGAGCAATTCATTCAATAAGCCCGAGAGCTGAAAAACCTTTCCTCGGTGTCAACTGCGGCAGTTTTTCTCACAGCCTTCTTGAAAGTGAACTGTTTGGCCACCTGAAGGGATCTTTTACAGGTGCTCACAGAGACAAGGAGGGCCTGCTGGTTGCGGCAAAGGGAGGAACATTTTTCCTTGATGAAGTAGGAGAACTTGACAGAGAACTGCAGGTAAAACTGCTGAGAGCCCTGCAGGAACGCCAGGTGCTTCCGGTAGGAGGTACGAAACACATATCTTTCGATGCCAGGATCATAGCGGCAACTAACGCCAATTTAAAAGAGATGGTCGATGGAAATGCTTTCAGACCGGATCTCTATTACCGGCTGAATGTAATTCCTCTTCATGTTCCCGCTCTCCGGGACAGATCATCGGATATACCGATTCTGCTCGGCAAATTTATTGAAAACTATTCTGAAGCAATCGGAGAACCCCCCAGAGTGATTACCGAGGAGGCATGTGAAGCTCTGATGAACTACAACTGGCCGGGTAATGTCAGAGAGCTTGAAAATGTAGTGGAGCGCGTATGTGTTATGACAAGCGGGAGCGAGATTATTCTGGCTGATCTTCCGGACTTCATCAAGGAGCCGGCAGTTAAAGATTCAGGTATTTTCGCGGATAAAACTTCATCAGCAGAATCAACTATTTCCACAGAGAAAGCCACTCCAACTCTCGACGTTATTGAGGAAGCATATACGCTATACATATTGGAGCACCGCGCAGGAGGTCAGAAACGACTTGCCGCGAAATTGCTTGGCATAAACGAGAGCACACTCTACAGAAGGCTGGAAAAATACGCGAAAGACAGGGAAAACCCATGACAGCATACGGGGACATGCAGGCTTTGCTGCGTGTCCCCAAAAAGCTCGACGCTCTGCTGCGTGTCCCCAAAAAGCTCGATGCTATGCTGCGTGTCCCCAAAACTATGACGTATCCTTATGACTAAACCCCTCACAACAATAGTCATATTCCTTCTACTCTTCTGCATCGCATTTCTCGCGGGCCAGACCGGCATCCCCGTTGAAGACGGAGGGGAGTTTCTGACAGTTGCTCGCCTGGGCGGCACAAATCATCCTCCGGGGCTTCCGCTGCTCAGTCTGTCATCAAGAGTATCCTGGATTCTTTTCGGCAGGGAAGGCCTTCGCGTATTATTTGCATTATCCGCAGCGATGGCATTGATACTGATTAACAGAAAGTTTTCTGTTCCGATAATTCTATTTACCTCAGGCATAATTCTCCTTCCATTTCTGAATGAAAGGCTTTTAGCATGGGACGCTTACGGGCCTTTATTTCTGATATTCGTGATTACTCTATACAGAAAACCACGCTTGGGCCTTGAAGCGGGCTATCTGATGGGGTTAGCACTGGCGATTCACCCGCAGGGGATATTTCTTCCAATACTGTTCAGCTGGAAGAAGGATTCAATTCCGCGATTTGCCGGCGGATTGGTTCTTGGATGCAGCCTTTATCTGGCTCTGCCGATCTGTTCGGCTTCCGGAGCAATTGTTGACTGGGGTAACCCAGGTTCTTTTGCGAATTTTCTGAGGCAGATTACAGCCGGAGGATACAGAGAAGTGTATGGCAGCAGCATGGGAAACCTATCCATAAACTCGATCATTCTGCATCTGACTGTAATATGGAACATGTTCTGGCCGGTTCTTCTGCTTCCGGCAGTAATTGGAACAGTCAGGCTGTTCAAAGAGAATAGAAGACTTCTGATGAAGCTGGGAATTCTGTTTATCGGAGATTTGTTGTTTGTACTTATTATCAATCCGATGGCAGCTGGAACTTCTCAGACCGCAGTTCTGTCGCTTCTGGTAATACTTGTGCTTTCGCTAACCGGGATCTGCGCTATTGAGAAATGGCGCAGGAGTGCAGGTATAGTGGCAGCTGGAGCTGTTATCGCGGCTGGCATGATTTACTGGAATCCCCTTCCCGATCAGTCCGATGATGTTATTGAGTGTTTTGCTCCCGCTCCTCTTGAATCAATCATATTTCTCAGCAATAATGATTTTCTCTACGGCGGCTGGGTTATGAAATACGTTGATGACAAAAGGCCGGATATTGTTCTGCTGGCTACAGGGAATTTCTCCGGATGGTTTGAACGAATGGCAACATGGTTCAATCCTGAAGTTGACCTTTCAAGCAGTGTGCTTGATGTCGGCGATTACAGCATGTCCCGCGGAGAGCTTGCGAACAGGCTCATTAATGCCACGGTCCAGGATAATCCCACCCGCCCCGTCTTCGCAAACTGATAGTGACAGTCACTTGGTTGACTGTCACTGTTTAATCGGCACAATGGAATATCCACTCTATGGTGGGTGTTCCCCATGGACATGAAGCTATGCTGAGTATCCTTCAATATATTACTTCTTGCACTATGCAATAGATATAAGATAGTAGAAATTGTGTCAGTTGCCTGTAAGAAACATTTATACATCAATATTTAGATATAAATAATAAATTTATCGAATTGGTAAGCATATTGCTTCAAAGTATATGTTGGCATATAATTTGAATGTACTTAGTAACTCGAACGGAAAGGATCCAATATGAAAAAAGGATTTACGCTCATTGAGCTGATGATCGTTGTGGTCATCATCGGTATCCTTGCTGCCATAGCGATACCGAAGTTCTCCAGTGTCAAGGATCAGGCGCAGGAAGTCTCCTGCAGAAGCAACATGAGGTCACTTGCTACTGCTCAGTCCATGTACTACGGCATTAACAACTTCTTCGCTGACGAGACAGGTCTTGTTACAAGCGCAGTGATGGATAATGCTGCTGCACTGAGATGTCCGAACGGTGCTGCATCTTACGTCTACGTTGGAGGAGGCACCGACAATTACTCAATCACATGTAATGGTGTCGGCGGAAACGCACCTCATGGTAGTGTTGCAGACGGTATTACATCCTGGCAGTAACAGGAAATAGTCCCTCTATTTAACTGGGATCTGGTAAATTCAATACCGGATCCCGGTTTTGTTATAGAAAAAATCCTG
>DAOWNO010000017.1 GCA_030642525.1 Candidatus Aegiribacteria sp. | reverse complement strand
GCATGGGAACCGGTCATATCCCGATTGAAGGAGTTCAGGTCGAGGGAAACGGTCACTCTCGTGGTTAATGATTCAACCAGGCCACCGTCATTTCGCATGCTGGCTCCGATTGAACAGGAACTCCGCGGTAATGTAAGAATTCTTTTTGCGACCGGGACGCACCGTCCGGTTACATCTGAAGAGAAAAACCTGCTTCTGGGCGGATTATTTTCTGAAGCTCCATGGAAAAATTCTGATTGCGATTCAAGCGAAATGATCTTTATCGGCAGAACATCAAGAGGTACACCTGTAAGTGTTGATCCGTGGATTCTTGAACGACATCCTGTGGTGTCCGTGAATTCTGTCGAGCCTCACTATTTCGCAGGATACACCGGTGGCAGAAAATCATTTATTCCCGGCGTATCGGGGAGAGAGACAATAATCAAGAATCATTTCCTGGCCTGTCTTCCAGGCTCCATGCCCGGAGAACTCAATGATAATCCGGTCCATCTTGATATGATGGAAGCACTTGAATTGATTGAAGAGCACGTTGAAATTGTGCAGGGAAACGGTGTAGTGCATGATGGTGAACTTGTGCATTTCGTAGTGGGTTCCTGTGAAGCATCATTCATGGCTGCTGTAGACGCCTGTTCCCGGTTATCTACTCTTGTAGAAACCGCTAAATCACCTGTTGTCGTTGTTCATCCGGGCAGTCCGCTGGATGTAAGTTTGTATCAGTCGGAGAAGGCCATATACAATTGTCATTCCCTTGTTGAGGATGGAGGCGTTCTCCTGCTTGTAAGTTCCTGCGCGGAAGGACTTGGAGCAGATCACATGGAAAAGGCTTTCAAAGCTTCAATGGATTCCGGCTGGGCAGCACCGGAGATTGATCAGTACAGTCTGGGAGATCACTCGATTGTCAGATTGAAGGATATGAGGAAGAGAATCCGCTTTGCTCTGGCAAGCGGGCTTCCGGACGCTATTATTTCCGGAATGGGTATTGAGCCCGTGCATGATATAGCGGATTGGCTCCGGCAACAGGGATGCGAAAAGCCTCTGTTTGTTCCACGAGCAGGCTTTGTTGTACCTTTACCGGAGAAAGACTCTTAACATGTGGAATTTCAGAACAAGACTCCTGCCTATGCTTGTTACAGGTATTCTGATCTGGGTTTTCTTTCTGTACAGTCACAACCTCGTATCAAGGCTTGAAGAGACAAGAACAAGCGCGAATGAGACAATAGCCTGGTTCTGGGCAGGCACTCAGGTTCCCATGAGCAGATTATCGGAACTGGGATCGCTGATTGTATGTTCCCAATGTGGCTCCTCTGAACCATTAGATACGTTTCTACCTGATACTACCATTTCTCGTTTCTGCCGGAAATGCGGCGAAGAAACGGAATGGCATATTGTTTCTATAGTTGATTTCGAAGAGAGAAAGATGATTTCCAGGAGAACAAGTGCTTTATTTCAGGAACTGGTGAACAGGCTGGAATACTGTACAATCCTTTCCGATCAATTCATGATACCCCAGGTAGTTAACGGAATTGCCGTTCCTGATACGATCAGTGCGTATGATATGAAATTGTATCAGGAAATGATTATAGCACTCGATGAGTTTAATCCGCCAGTTCCTATTGAAGGAGCTTCCGGGGAAATCATTGGATATCTTCACTACGGATCGGATGATCTTTCCAGAGAGTTGACACTGGTGCCGTACATCGAACTTGGAATGCTTCTTTTTCTGGCTTTTCTTTTCATGTATGTGATCAGGATTGAGATGAAAAGAGAAAAAGAGTTATCCTGGATAGGATTCGCCAAGGAAACAGCGCACCAGATAAGTACTCCTCTATCCTCTTTAATGGGATGGCTGGAACTTCTTCATGAGAGACCTGAAGCACAGACGGACGCAGAGTTATCCGAGGCTCTTGAATATATTGAAAACGATGTTGACAGATTGAAGCAGATTGCAAACAGATACGGTCAGATGGGAAAAAAGCCCAAACTTGAGAATAACCTTGTTAATCCGATAATACTTGATACCGTTCATTACTTCTGCGGACGCCCTGGATTGATAAATGAAGGGATCAGTCTGGAAACAGATCTTCGCTCGGAGCAGACAGTGTATCTCAACAGAGTGCTGTTAGGCTGGGTTATTGAAAACCTGCTTAAGAATTCGCTGGCATCACTTGGTTCGGTGAAATCAGGAGTAATCATGATAACTTCCAGAGATATCGAGGAAGGTCACGGACTGGTCGAAATTGAAATCGCGGATAACGGAAAAGGCATTCCCTTCCGTGATCAGAAAAGAATATTCAACGCCGGCTTCAGTACAAGACGCGGCGGGTGGGGACTTGGTCTCACTCTCAGCAGGAGAATTGTTGACGAATATCATGATGGGAGCATTCGTCTCAGGGCAAGTTCACCCGGCAAGGGAACAACCTTTACAATATTGCTTCCAGCTGCGCCAAAAGGGGAAGAATGATAACCGTATTATGGGTAGATGATGAAATAGCTCACCTCCGGAGTCATATACGATTCCTCGAGAAGCATGGATATAAAGTCCTGACCGCAATCAGCGGGAACATAGCACTTGATCTGTTGAGAGAGAATCGGGTTGATATAGTTCTGATGGACCAGATGATGGTGGGAATGGACGGACTGGAAACTGTTTCTATCCTGCGGAAAAACTATCATGCACTTCCCGTTGTTATGGTTACTCAGAGCGAGGAAGAAGAACTGATGGACCTTGCTATCGGTGGTGAAATTGATGATTACCTGACCAAGCCTGTCAATCCCAGTCAGGTACTCCTTGTGATAAAGAGACTGGTAATGGGAACCAGATTGAAAACTCAGAGAGCCGCAAGAGAGATTGTCGACCATACCGCCAGGATTATGGAAATGCGAAGTCATGAGATGAACTGGCGGGAATGGGTGAATATCTACAGATCATGGGTGGAGATGGATGTCGCATCCAAAGGTTCTCTTGCCGATGAAATGAAGACAGTTCAGAAAAGCAGGTTCGATGATCTTGCAATGGATTTCTCAAAACATGTTGAACGAAACTATCCTGACTGGATTGCCGGCACAGGTTCCGATTCACCTTTGATGTCCCATAATTATCTTGAAAGAGCAGTTGTTCCTCAACTGGAATCATCAAGCGAACTCGTTATGCTGATTATTGACTGCATGCGGTATGACCAGTGGTTGACTATGGCGCCTATACTGGAAAAATGGTTTCATATTGAGACTGAGTTCATGTTGACAGTACTTCCCTCAGCCACCCCTTACAGCCGAAATTCTATTTTTGCCGGCCTGCTTCCACGTGATATATGGAGATTTCATCGGCACAGATGGGTTGAGAATTACGGTATTCCGGGATTGAACAGGTATGAGCATGAATTCCTGTCTGAAGCCTTGAAACGGCTTGGATGCGCGAGGCATTCTAATCCGGATTACGTAAAGGTCAGTAACAGGAGAGAGGGAGAAGCTCTGCTGCATTCACTTTCCAGGCATCTGCAGAATGGATTCCTTGCGGTTGTTGTCAATTATATCGATCATCTTACTCATGGAAGATCTGAACTTGATCTCATACGTGATCTTGCCCCGGACGTAGTCAGTTTTCGAAGTCTTGCCGAGACGTGGTTTAAATCCTCCTTCCTCAGAATTCTGTTTCAGACACTTGCCGCACGGGGCACTACCGTACTTGTTACCAGCGATCATGGTTCTGTTTTTACAACAAGAGATACCAGAATCAGGGGCAAGGGGATATCAGGCAGTATAAGATACAGGTACGGGAGCAACATGTCCGTGGATCCCAGAACGGTAATAACTGCCAGAGAACCTGCGGCATGGGGTTTGCCGGATGATACACCTGCAAAGACGTATCTGTTTGCCAGGTCTGATTATTTCATGATGTTTCAGAATGTGCCCAGGAACGAATTGCAGAAATTCAGAAGCACTTTCCAGCATGGGGGTGTATCTCTTGAAGAAATGATAGTTCCAAGCATCGTTCTGAAGCCAAAGAAAATGAGATGATAAGTCAGATTGATCTCGAACATCTTGCAGAGAAGATTGCTCTGAGCATGTGTCCCGGAGACAACATTTTCCTTATTGGCGATCTTGGAGTCGGCAAATCGGTATTCGCGAGAGCTGTGCTCAGAACACTCGGGGTAACAGGTAGTATTCCAAGTCCCAGCTTCATAGTTGACGCGGTTTACTTCGCCGGAAATAATGAAATTCATCATATTGACCTGTACCGACTTGAGGGACCCCTTCACGGATGGCAATCCATTGGTATCTATGATGTGCTTGATTCAAGTTCACTGGCAGTTGTAGAATGGGCGGATCGGCTTGAAGAAGGAATTCTGGATAATGGAATATTGATAAACATCGGTTTTACAGATGATCCGCATCTGAGAGAGGTGGTCGTAGATGACCGGCGTCTGGCTCGGAATTGAAACAACAACCTCCACTGGAGGTGTTGCGCTGGTCAGGGACGGGAAACTTGTTGCCGAGGAGTACCTGCCTGTTATTGCTGTTCATTCTGAAAAGGTTCTGCCGTGCATATCAGACCTCCTGGAAAGAGCAGATATTTCCCCCGGTGAGATCAAAGGAATCGCTGTTTCTTCCGGTCCGGGATCCTACACGGGTTTGAGGATCGGTATTGCTACAGCCATCGGTCTGTCTGCAGGCTGGGAGATCGGTCTGAAAGGTGTTGAGACCCTCAGGGTTCTTGCTTCATCGGTTACAGCTGAATCTCCTGTTCTGGCGTGTATCAGAGCCAGAAAATCTGAAGTATATGCCGCGCTGTACGAAAGCAGTTCTCCCGATGCAGGGGTTCTTATCCCTCCGGGGGTTTATATGGTTTCAGCGCTTTTGAAGGAATTATCAACAGGAGATGAATTGACTGCTGTCGGAAGTGGAAGAAGTGAGATCTCGCTCCCTGATTCAGTACTGTGGGTACCCGAACTGTGGGACATTCCCCGTCCATCTCTTGTTGCCCTTATTGGCAGCATCAGGACTGAAGCCGAGGGATTTGACAGGACCATAACTCCAGTCTATCTGCGGGGTTTCAACGAGAAGGCGAAGAGCAGTGTGCGCTGAATTGCGTATAGCTTCAAATAGAGATGTTCCTGAAATCCTGGAAATCGAGAGAGAATGTTTTTCGTACCCATGGAGCGCCGAGCAGATAGCTGACTGCGTAAATGCTCCTCTTTTCCGAACATGGACGGCAAGGATCAATGGGAAGATAGCAGGATATCTGACCGCAAATCTTGTATCAGAAGAAATTCATATTATCAATCTGGCCATTCGCGAGAAGTTCAGGAACATGGGAATCGGTTCGCTGCTGCTTGAAACGGGTAATTCCTGGGGCGAGCGGCTCGGCGCTTCAGTATCCAGACTCGAAGTAAGGGAATCATCAAAACCTGCGATTACATTCTATCTGCGGAACGGGTACCGGCAGACAGGACACTTGGTCCGGTACTATCCTGACGGGGAGGATGGCCTGAAGTTTCAGGCATTAATGAATCCTGTTGAGAAAAATTTAAGTATCGCACGCTCTGTAATTCCTTTCCTGGATAGAATACCACGAGTTGGAGTGGTGCTTGGTTCTGGTCTTTCATGGCTTGCGGATTCATTCGGGAACGGTATTGAGATTTCCTATTCCGAAATAGCAGGATTTTCTGCTGAAAGATTGCCGGGCCATTCAGGGAAGCTTGTGCTCAGCAGGTGCGGCAATTTTATGTTTCTCCTGGGCAGGCGTCATTATTACCAGGGTTACAGCGGTGATCAGATATCTCTTCTTCCCGGCGTGCTGGGTGACCTGGGTGTTCTGTCATGGGTATTGATGTCTTCTTCAGGAGCGTTGGATTCAAATCTGGATCGCGGTGACATTATTGTCTTCAGTGATCATGTTAACTTTTCGGCATGTATTCCCGAATCCACAAAAGGAAGAGTTGGGCAATCCGTTTATTCGGAAGAACTCGGGGATCTGGCGCTTTCGATTGCTTCGGAAATCGGTTCCTCTGTCGATAAAGGGGTTTTTGCATGTGTATCCGGTCCGGCATATGAAACATCATCAGAAATCCGGTTTCTGCGAAGAAAAGGGATTTCATCCGTTTCCATGTCAACAGTGCAGGAGGCTTTGCTGCTTTCTTCCAGGGGGTATGATGTCGTTGCTCTTTCTCTGATCACAAATATTGTATCACCCGGTGAAAAGGTGACACATAAGGAAGTGCTGGCTTCGCAGACAGTAATTCGAAGAAAGCAGGAAAAATTTCTTATTACTTTTCTCAGGGAGATTGCCGCTCGTGAATTACGCTGAAACGGAAGAGTATCTGTTCGGTAGAAGACGAATGGGCATGAAATTCGGTCTGGATCGCGTTCGCTGCCTTCTGAACGACGCCGGTAATCCGCAGGAAAACTTCAGGACAATCCACATTGTGGGAACTAACGGAAAAGGCAGCACAACTGCCCTGCTCGCAGAGATTCTGCGCCACCTCGGTTACAAAGTCGGGAGAATCACGTCGCCTCATCTCCTTCATTATCGGGAAAGAACAGCAATCAACAATGTCTGGATACCGGAGGAATCCGTAACCGAGTTTGTGGAAATTTTCAGAACCAGGATAGAGGAGCACAGCGCGACTTTCTTTGAAATAACAACGGCAATGTCAGCATGGTACTTTGGGAAGAAAGGTGTTGATTTTGTTGTCGCTGAGGCCGGCCTTGGGGGAAGACTTGATGCTACGAAACTTCTGGATGGCGAATGCACACTTTTCACAGGCGTGGAACTTGAACACAGACGCATACTTGGATACACAGAACCTCTTATTGCAGCCGAAAAAGTAGCCATCGCGCGAAAGGGTTCAACACTGATTGCGTACGAACAGGAACCTGAGGTGGAAGATGTATTGACCGCTGCAGAAAAAGCTGGAAACCTCAATCGCATAAGACCCGAACCGACAAAGTTATCACCTCTTCCCGGAGCGCACCAGAGACGTAACGCCGGGCTGGCTCTATCCGCGGCCCTGATGTTTTCCGGCAGTAATGAGGAAGAGGTACAATCAGCATTCGAAAAATCCTGCAAAACTCTCAGGTGGCCGGGACGACTTGATCTCCATTCAGGATCGCCATCCATCCTTTTCGATGTGGCTCACAGCCCGGGCTCGGTTGAGTACCTGGTTTCCCATATGAAGAAAAACTGGAAACTTCCTGTACCTGGTGTGGTAGGATTTCTGGAAGACAAATTCTGGAAGGAAATGACAAAGCAGCTTTGCGGGGTTCTGAATCCTGTCATAACTACCACACCTCTTAATGAGAGATCTCTTCCAGCCAATTCTCTGGCGAAACAGTTTCAGGATAAAGGGGTGGAAGCGTTCGGGAGGGACGATATCGGTGAAGCGATGAATCTAGCTCGGTCTATCCGGTCTGATTTGATCGTTGTAACCGGTTCTTTCTTCGTTGTGGGATATGCAATGTATCACGCCTGGCGGAATGAGTGGATAGCTCTGCCGGAAAAGGGGGCTGAGCAGAACCAGCTGTTCCAATAAGTTGACAGTTATCATCAGACTGATGTATAGGTATTGCTTATGAAAATAAAGATTCAGTTCTGGAAACAGGAGGTTGGGTTAAATGACCGATAAGAAAATCGCTGTCTCCGAGCAGATGGATTCGCCGAAAGAAGATACCAGGTCAGCGCCTTTTACGCTGATAAATTATCTGCTGTTCGCAATCGGATTGCTGGACATAGTAATCGGATGGTTCCTGCTTCGAGGAGGACATATTACAATCGCTCCCATCATGCTTATCGTGGGTTACTGTGTGATAATACCTCTCGCGATCATGTTCAGAAAGAAAACAGCGGAAAACGTTTGAAGTGAAATACGTTTCTGCTGTATTTCTAACGATTCTGCTTGTATCCTGCGATAGTAATGATGAAATGTTCTTTCATCCCGAACCGCTTCCGCTGACCGAACAGGACACCGCTTTCGTGACTGTTCCCGGCGGAACATACATAACAGACGAAAATGATACTCTTTCGATTAATGGTTTTCGCCTGGGAAGATACGAAGTTACAAACAGGCTGTTCCACAGCCTTGCTGATGATGCCGGAATCGGATTGCCGCCGGATCCGGCTTTTCCGGGAATGAAAAATTATCTCTTCGATTACCCTGATTATCCTGTTGTGAACGTCAGTATGAATGACGCTGTTGCCGCAGCGGCTGAAATGGGAGGCAGACTGCCCACCAGCGCGGAATGGGAATATGCCGCTTCACTTGGGATATCAGGAGATATTTCAGGGCAGTACCCATGGGGACCGCTGAATCCTGACGATGCCGAATACCCTGCCAATTACCTTGCGGGAGATGAATGGGAAACAAGAGGACTGGACGGATACCTCTGGACAGCTCCTGTGGATTCCTTTCCTCTGACCGATGCGGGTTTTGCCTGCCAGGCGGGAAATGTCGCTGAATGGACTATGTCTGCAAACTCGTTACTTGTGCCGGTCTGCGGTGGAGCGTGGCTGTCAAACTCCGGGAGCATTATGATCAACAGCATTAAATACCTGGCTCCGGGAGACCGCACCCGCCATATTGGTTTCCGCATCCTCCTCCCAGGGACGTAGTCTGTTTCGTCAAGCTAGACAGCATGAATGGGTATATTGGAAGTAATAAATAGTTCTAAAATGTGCGTATTAGTTAATTACAATAAACTTTTTTTAATACACTCTCTTCCATTCTGTTCAAGATAGGAAATCACCATTATGAATGCTATTTATCATGTCTTGATGATTCTTCTTTTTTCTGCTGGTATTTCTGTTTCAGCACAGGCAGAATCTTTAATAATTGATGTTCCACCAGGTGGTTACGCGTGGTCAATTTGTAATGATTCTTCTGAAAATCTGGAATTTACCACTGTTTCAACTTTTGCTCCGGGTCCGATGTCTGGTATAGATGATCAGGATCTTCGTGAAATCCTTGCGGAACCGGCACTGGAAGCACTTCATTTGACCGATGAATGGCTGATTCCTGATCTCCTTGTACGATTCACTGATCTCCTTTTCGAACCGGTCGATGTGTCTTCTCCTGTTAGACCGGCTTTCGCTGATGTAAACGCTGATGCTGTTTTAGATCTCGTTTTAACTGATGATGATGGAATTATTCGAGCATATGTTGCTCCAAACTGGGAAGAGTCTCAGAGTTCTGTTGAAGATTTCAGTCTCCAGGTTTTCTGTGACATTAACAACGATGAACTTGCGGATTCCGCTCTGATAAGCAGTAATGGCATACTCACGATTGAAAGCGGAGGGCTGCCTTTTCTGACTGTTTCCGGCTTCGATTTCTCAGCAGTAACAGGTGTAGCCCTTTATGATATGGAAGGCGACGGGCTCGCTGATCTGATTGCCGGAACGGAATCAGGCAAGGTGCTGATATTCCGGAATAGAGGAACTATTGAAACCCCGGTATTTCTTCCATTTTCCTCAGAATCAGAAATGTTCTTCCCCATGAACCCCGGTGCTTTTATCATACCTGTGATTTATTCTGCTGATGATACAACCATTTGTCTTGCTGCAGGAACCCAGGAGAACGGTTTGAAACTGTACCGTCTTAGCGCTGCTCAGACATATGCGGATGAATGGGTGGAGATGGAGCCAGTATTATCCAGTGAGAAACTCCAGAATATTTCACCGGCAGCGATTTATTTGAATGGAGAAATAAGGCTGATATGCTGTTCCCGTTCCGGTGCGCTGTATGAAATAGAATTCGGTTCGGATTCTCTTCAGTTATCGAGTCTTCCTCCAGTTCCGGGCACATATCCATCTCTGGCATACGGTTGTCTGAGCGGAGACCCGGAACCAGATCTCATTGCAGGAACGATGGAAGGCGATGTGTTCATGCTGCGTGGCAAAAATGGATGGTTTGAAAATTTATGGGAGCGTATACCAGGTTTTCCAATCATTCCTTCCGGTACGCCAGCATTTTCCGATGATGGAATTATCTTTGGCTCGAAGGAAGGTGATATCAGATACTTTGTCCATACTGAGGAAGAAACATGGACCGACGTTACAGATAGCTCGCCTTTCAGAGGAATTGATGTCGGAGAATATTCAAGTCCATGTACGGCAGATCTTGACGGTGATGGCAAGGACGAACTCATCATCGGTAACTCAAGTGGTAATCTTACCTGTTTTGAGCTTGACGAAGATGCCTGTGATGGAGAACCGTTCTTCATTGAGAAACACTCTTTCAGGTTTTCCCCCAACAGAGCTGTCTCGGAACTGAATAGATACTATTCGAGGTATTTCTCCCCTTATTCACTACTCCGCACACCATCAGATTCCATGACTGTGAATGCTTTCGCAAGAGAGATTATCAAAGCTGATCCGCTGATCAGAGACGAAATTGCTTACTGCGTTGCGAATACTCCGACTGAAGTTCTCAGAGCCATATACGAGAATGGTGACAGTGATATTTTCAGTATTAACGCTTTACAGCTTTATTCATTGGCGAATGAGCTTGAATACGTGAGATTGACTGAATCAACTGATGGGACCATATGCGAATTACTTACAGACAACGGATGGGTAAGCATCAGCAGGGAGAACTACTACAGGTTCGTAGTTAATCCCAGGATACTCTTCGAAATTCCGGCCATGATAGATGCTGATTACTGGCTGACGGATGCTGATTCTCTGGAACTTACGATGGAAGAATGGCTCAGGCATGAACCGGATAGCCTTTTCGGTGAATCTGAGAATCATGTGTTCTGGCGGGAAGCGATTCCGTCTGACAGTTCTCATGGGCAGATTCTCATCCGAAATATGAGAGATGCCCGAACTTACGAAGAAGCCGTACTGAGACTCTGTAATTACCTTGCCTGGTCTCAGCCTCATGGAGTAATGACGTTCGGATATCTCACGAATGATCTTCAGCCCATGGTGATTTACAGAAAAGGTTACGGTTCCTGTGGCGAGCAGTCGATTCTGCAGACTGCTTTATGCAGAGCCTTCTTCATTCCAGCATACGTTGTTGGGTGCAGGGGTGAAGATCACCAGTGGAACCATTACCTGAATCCCTCAGACGGCAGATGGAATCACTGGGATATCAATTATGGAATTCGAGGTATTGGGCACGTATGGGTATCAGGCGAAGGAAATGCTCACAGCAGGAAAACGATATCCGCAATCACCGCATTCGGACCTGAAGATACGGTATGGCCTGTAACCAGAAGTGTTATTGTCCCCGAGGGTTCCGGCTATATGCCGGGGGATTCCGGCTATACCGCTACCGCCCATGTTGAAGTAACGGTCAGTGATGCCCGAGGAACACCTGTTGAAGGATCTATGGTTCTCATGAGATCGCACTGGGACAGAGCCAACATGGTTACCATGTTCAACTACACCGATGAACTGGGAAAGTGTTCATTTGAACTGGGGTGGGAACCGTATGGAGGATATACTATTGATATTGTAACACCATACGGAGTTACGGGATGTTCTAACATCTCCTTTTCCGAGGGGAAAGACTATACTCTTGAATACTCGGTTCCCGGAACCATACCTGATCTGCAGGAGATTCTGTTGCCAGAGAATACCCCTTCGGATGTAATTCATACTTCTGCTGTATTGTACCCGGTCTCTTATTACACGAGCACACTTTATTCGCTTGATAACGAAGAAGACAATGAAGGGTATGGAGGCACAAGATGGACTGAATGGCCGGAAAGTCATTCTTCTGCTCGCCCGGTATTTATGGATGGAGAAAATTACAGGAAATATTCAGATGGATTCAATTGCCGCGCTCTTCCTGTTCCCTTCAGATCTGAACCTGGTGATACATGCTTTGTTGTTCTGGACAACAGGAACAACCTGTTCACATGGCGCAGATTCTCTGGAATGGAAATTTATCTTACCCATTCGGATGATCTCCTGCCCGGTGATGCAGCCTGGCTCAATGCTCCGGTATCCATTCGCGCTCCGTGTGTTTCTTCTGCTCCCGAATATATTTTCTCCGACAGTTACAGCGGTCAGAACTGGATCAAATTATTTTCGGAAGTTCAGATAGAACAGGATAATCCTGATGATCCTCTTTCCGCGGGATGGATCCTGGGACCATTCCGATTACCTGCGAATGAGCGAAGTCTTTCAATCGGAACAACAGGAATAACTCCTGATCTGGATATGGATCTGTTTCTTTTTCAGGATCAGAACGCTAACAGGCTGGTTGACGGAATGTCCGAGGTCGCTGAAAGCTCTTCTTCTCCAACATCCAATGAGAATATCTTTATTCCCGATCCGGACACTTCGGCAGTTTACTGGATCTACATGCAGGGCTGGCAGGTACCCGATGAGGGAGGAAAAATCGATCTGGGGCTTACTTTCGAACCGGAGATGCTGCGAATTCACTCACTCGAACCCTCTGGCTGCCTTGATTCGATTCCTGAGCGCTTCAGCTTTGAGATTGAGCCTGATTTGATGGAGAACGAGCAGATACTGGTTCTGTTTGGTGAAGCTTCAACTATTCCCCGGTATGAAAATGAGAAATGGTTTTTTGACAGACCCTCTCAATGCAGTAAATCCGAGATTCCTGTGTTGTCAATTCTTGATGAAAACGTCAAACTGATTGAAAGAGTATTCTGGACCGTTCAGACAGACAGCACCCCTCCTGTGATCAGCGAGTATTCGGTAAGTATGGATTCAACATCGATGTTCGCTCATATAACCGCAGAATGTACGGATGAAGGTACAGGAATTCTGAACGCGGCACTTTCCGCAGAGGGGTTTGATGATGTTGTACTTGTTATGGGAGAGGACTCAATCTGGACAGGAGAGATGAATCTTACTCAGGTTTCAGCGCAGCCGATCTCGATCATACTGAGCTTTAAGGATATGGCCGGGAATGAAACGGTAAGTGAACCTTATGTTATTGCTGTTCCGGAGAGACCTCTGGCACTGTTTCATTCAGAGTATCCTGAAGGTACAACATACGACCACAGACCGATATTACAGCTTTGTGTTGATTTCAGGGATAGTTCAATAATATGGCAAACACGAGCTGTACTTTCTGACAGTTCCGGTAACGCCACGTGTGAACTGTTGCCCCTTGCAGTGTATGAAGATCTGGTTCAATTCAGGCCGACAACGTATCTTGATGAAGGGGAATACACTATATACATTACTTTTCTTTCCTGTGAAGAAGAGGAACTTGCCGGATACTCATGGAGTTTCACAATTGACAGAATGGATGCTCCCGAAACAGGTTCTGAATATTAGACAGATGAATGAGGCGGATGGTGGGCGAAGAGGGACTTGAACCCCCGACATCCTGCTTGTAAGGCAGGCACTCTAGCCAGCTGAGTTATTCGCCCACGAAACTGATGGTTGTTGCTTTCGCGACCGGAGAGCATATATGGTTTGATAGATACTGTCTGTCAAGCACGTTGAGGTTCTGAGTTATCGAATGAACGGAGAATGACCGGGTGGACAAAAAGAACACAGATCAAAGCAAGTGCCCTGGCAGTATTATCCCTGCAGCAAGAAGATCGGATATATATAAGAAACTGCTTACTCTGAAAAAAACATGTAACACTAAAGTTATCATTGATCAGAAAGATGATGATGATCTTGTTCTGGTCGGTGTTGCTGCAATAGACTGGCCCGGTCTCGCTACAGTTGTTCTCAGTGAACTTCATCATTCCGGTTGGAATCTGGACATTCTTGAGGGCTTCGCCTTAAAGAGTGAAGGGCTTCGAAGAGGATATATAATTACGGGGATTCGCGATGAAAATTCGGAAAGAAGAGACAGATTTGCTGCAGATGCCAGGAAAATGGCTGATCTTCTGTCCAGGCTGGCTCAGGGACGGGCTGGAACAGTGTCACTTCTGTCCAGAGCAGCTGAACGATTGGAGAAGTTCGAGAAAGTAAGGGCCGCACTGAAAGCTCTTTACGGTGATGAAGGGATTCCTTCAGGTATTCTGGGTGAGAAGGGTGAGCTGGTTCTGTTTATTTCCTCCCGGTCTGACGAATACCTTGCGGAGAGAAACTCCCTGGACCTTGCCTGGATCATCAGATCAAATTTTCAACTGGTTAATCAGGTCCGAACCAGCGGTGGTAAAGCCCAGTTCCGGATAAAAAATCTCCATACAACCAGGGAACACCTTACAGGAATAAACATCACTGGATTCGAAAGAGATATCTCATTTCAGAATTGTGTTACCGCTCTTACGCATGCATGGCTTGACGCTTCTATCCGCCACCAGAGAAGATATACAACAAGGGACGGAATAATATCCATTCGAATTGAAATGACTGGTCCCACCGGATTAAGCGCAACCAGAGAAGAACAGATGATTATCAGAAGGACTCTGAAAAATCTTCTTGTTGCTCATAAACTTGAAAGATTGAACCGGATACATCGATACGGAGGCGGAGAGCACTACGCAAGAGCCTTGATTCCGCTTCTGCTCAAGGAGTGCGAGAATACGGAAATGATCCAGTCTTACCTTGCAGTCGTTTCCTCAACAACTTTTCATGCACAGCTGAAACTCCTGCTCGTTTCGAAACAGACTGATCATGAGACACATGACAGAAAAATCATTCAACTTGTTGGATCAATAAATGAAGTTAATGGTCTTTCCGTCGTTTCGTTCAGATCTCCTTCAAATTACCGTGATATCTGGGTGGATATCATAAACATTACAGCTGAGCGCGAAGCATTCATGGAAATGGAGGATGCATACAGAGACGTTAAACTGGCCATAGAAGACAGCTTTGGTAAATTCAGAGATTTCGATAGGGGTATGCGGCTCAATGATGTAAGGCAATTGATGGAAATCCGGGAGATGATTAAGGATATTCCTGATCACATTATCACAGATTTTTACTATCATATAGAGGATTTTCTCAGATCAAGCATGTCAGTTGATGAATTAGCGCTTCATATTCGGCTGATATACGTATCGATTACATCTTATCTTGAACTCAGGAACAACATCGAAAACCCTTCTTCCCTGGACGTATTTCTTGGTAAACGGAAGATCGCGACTCTGATATGCTGTGTATCTGAAGTTCACACAATTTCCTTTCAGCATCTTCTTGAGGCAGTAAGGGATTACACCGTAAATATAAGCATAATCGAGTGGTCAGGTGTTTCGGCATTACTCCTGAGGATTCAGAAAGATGAGAAGGGATTGGATAAGGAGGATCTTGCTGAAGTATTGAGCAGATTGAAAGTCCTTTGCAATTCTCAACAACATGATTCTTCTTGACATATGGCAGCAGTATTTCTATTGTTCCCGTCCCTGGCGGTGTAGCTCAGTTGGCTAGAGCAGCGGAATCATAATCCGCGGGTCGGGGGTTCAAGTCCCTCCGCCGCTACCAGAATTTTGCCGTAGGCGATGCAGCCTGCGGCAATTTTCTTTAGTAAGATGCATACCTGTCAAAGAAAAGTACTTACACATAAACACACTTGTTATGAATGGAATATATAGTAATATATACTGTGATAGCAGTAAATATTACTGTAAATATGGTAGAAAAATACTGCAATAGGGGTAAAAAGTACTTCGAGTGTTGCTGCAAAGGAGGAAGATGCTTAAACAATTATTCGGCTCTGGAACGCGAGCTAAAGTTATTGAGTGGCTATTCATGCATCCGGATGAGAAGTACTACGTCAGACAGTTATCAGTGATTCTCGAATTGGATTCAACAAACCTTGGTAAGGAACTTGACAGGTTATGTAACCTTGGGATCGTATCCAGGTCAAGATCTGGCAATCAGAAGCACTACTCAGCCAATCAGGATTGTCCGATCTATATTGATCTTAGGAATATCGTCATTAAGACAGGTGGGGTAGCGGATAGGTTAGAATCTTTGCTGAAGCCAATTACTGATAGAATCGAAATTTCTTTCGTGTACGGCTCCATTGCATCTGGTTCTTTCAGCAAGTCAAGTGATCTGGATTTATTGGTTGTTGGTGATATTTCTCATGCTGAATTGGTGAGTCACTTGCGTAAAGCAGGTCAGGAAATCGGCCGAGAAGTAAACGCGTCCTGCTTCACCAGGAGTGAGTTTGTAGATAAGTTAAAGGAGAAGGGATTCATCTGGAGAATCACAAATGG
>DAOWNO010000143.1 GCA_030642525.1 Candidatus Aegiribacteria sp. | reverse complement strand
TACCCGCAATCCGCTATAGCGGGGCTGAGATACTCTGTGCGGCATTGCGTAACGAGGCTGTTTCATTGTAAGCGGTGCTGATGATCAGGACTTGAGCGACGCCAGCCCGCGAACCCCGTCAGGACCGGAAGGTAGCAGCGGTAAGCGGAAACTGTCGGGTGACTCAGGCCAACCTGATTTGAGCTGGCTGCATTTAACAGTTCGTGTAGCATGTCCAGCAGATTTGTACGGCCAGCATTCCCTGATTGGAGGTTTGCTTGAGTTATCTGGTTTTTGCGCGAAAGTGGCGTCCTCAATCTTTTGAAGAGGTTCTTTCTCAGGATCATGTTACTGTTACACTAAGAAATGCAATTGAAACCGGCCGGATTGGACATGCGTACCTGATGACCGGTCCTCGCGGAGTTGGAAAGACAACAACTGCCCGAATACTTGCAAAGGCTCTGAACTGTGAAAACGGACCAACTCCGACTCCTTGCCAGAAATGTGATTCCTGCAGGCAGATAGCAGATGGCAATCACATTGATGTACTGGAAATTGACGGTGCAAGCAATAGAGGTATTGATCAGATCAGAGATCTCCGCGAGAAAGCCAGATACGCAACAGTATCAGGGAGATACAAAATATACATCATCGATGAGGTTCACATGCTTACAAATGAGGCTTTCAACGCTCTTTTGAAGATTCTGGAAGAACCCCCCGATTCTGTAGTTTTTATTTTCGCAACAACACAGCCGAGGAAAATACCTGACACGATTCTCAGCAGATGCCAGCGATTTGATTTCAGACGGATCTCAGTAACTGATATGTCCGGGTATCTTCAAAGGGAAGCCTCCAAAGAGGGAATCAAACTTGATTCCACAGCACTTGCTCTCGTGTGCAGATCCAGCGGTGGAAGTATGCGGGATGCTCTTTCATTGATTGATCAGCTTGTAAGTTTTTCAGGCACCGAGATCCGTGGCGAGGACGTAGTGAAACTTCTTGGTATCGTAGAGACCGACCTTCTTGCCGTTATTACATCAAACATACTGGCTGGAGAGACAGCGAAAGCTATCGATTCGATTTCCGCAGCACTTGCAAAAGGTTATGGTGTGGATGAATTGATAGATGCTTTAACTGTCTTCCTTCGCAATTTACTTCTGATTGTTTCCGGTGCTTCAGACAGTCTGGAAGATGTTCCGGATGCTGAAATTGAACTTCTCAGATCGATAGCGCCGAATATTCCTGATGTGGCAGTTCTCAACATCCTGAGAATTATCAGCGGAGCAGCGATGCAGGTCAAACGGAGTAACCTTCCCAGAGTTGTTCTTGAGACTGCGGTAATGACAGCCTCCAAACTATCCTGTGTATTTCCAATTAGCGATCTGCCTCCTGTAGCTGTTGCAATCGCACGGAATGAAGCAGAGGTTGACCCTTCATCAGGTGAATCTGTTACTTCGGAAGGCACGTGTGCAGAAGAAACGGAACCTGTAGGTGAAACAGGAATCCCTGATAATGAGCGGAATAAAAACATTGAACAGATAAGTAAAGCAGAATCAGCTGAAGAGGATTCAGAAGTAATTATGAAGGACTCGCAGGATCCAGGCGAAGTCGAATGCGAAGAAGAAGATGTTACTCCGGAGAACAGTATCGATAAAGAGAAGGAGAAGGAGACTTCCCGGAAGATCTTAGGCCTGTTTGACGCCGTTTGATCAGTCCGGAGAATACAGGAGGATTAATGGATCAGAAACAGCTCAGGAAAATGATGGCTCAAGCTCAGAAAATGCAGAACGGCATGCAGAAAATTCAGGAGGAGCTTGAAGATACCAGAATAGAAGGTTCTGCTGCAGATGGTCTTGTCAGAGCAGTAGTTACCGGACAGGGCGAACTCGTTGAACTCAATATATCGAAGGATGCGGTTGATCCCGATGATGTTGAAATGCTGGAGGATCTTATTCTTGTTGCTGTAAAAAACGCGGTGTCCGAGAGCCGGAAGTTGTCAAAAAGCAAGATGGAGACCCTGGGAATACCGGGAATCGGAGGATTGATGTGAGCTCTGTGCTTTTCGACAGGCTAGCCGAGCAGCTTCAGAGATTACCCGGTATCGGCAGAAAAACCGCGATGAGGCTTGCTTTCAATCTTGCGGATAATAAGGAATTTGCGAAGTATCTTTCAGATATTCTGAAACTGACATGGGAAGAAGTCGGAGAGTGTCAGATCTGTAGAAATATCACAGAGAATGAAGTCTGTGATATCTGCTCAAGCACTTCTCGTCATGATTCAATATGTATTGTTCACAATCCTGCTGATATGCGTACAATTGAAGACGCCGGACTTTACAGGGGCAAGTATTTCGTATTACACGGATTCCTTGCTCCGCTTGACGGAATGGGGCCTGATGAGCTTGGCATCAGCAAATTGAGGAAAATGATAGAGAATTCTGAAGCTGATGAGATTATTCTGGCGCTGGACTCAACAGCAGACGGAGAAGCAACATCAGCCTATCTTGCCAGGACTCTTGAAAAAACCGGTATTCAGATTACTCGACTTGCCAGAGGTCTTCCACCTGGAGCTTCTGTGGAATTTGCTGATTCTCTTACGCTTATACAGGCGTTTGAGGGTAGACAGAAGGTTTGACAGTTGCACTTGAACTGGCCCAACCGGATATCACTTCTCAGGATTCTTCTCAGTCCCATATTCATGGTCCTTCTTATTGATAATAGAAAAGGGTCACGAATAGCCGCTCTGGGAGTTTTTACTATTGCCTCTCTTACCGATCTTTACGATGGATACCTCGCAAGGAAATACGGCTGGATAACGAACCTCGGAAAATTCCTGGATCCTCTGGCAGACAAACTGCTGGTCGCTCTTGCGCTTATCGGTCTCAATCAGATTGATCTTGTGCCTGCATGGGCTCTTTACCTGATAATTGGCCGTGAGCTTCTGGTTACAGGTCTCAGAGCAATAGCAGCGTATGCGGGAGTGCTGATTCTTCCATCGCGAATGGGCAAGTACAAGACTCTATCTCAAATGTTGTCCATGTTCTGTTATCTGTTGTTCTCAGTTCTGTATTACGGATCACATATTGAGAGAGGAGCATTTCTTTCCTTTACTGATCCCGGATCCTTATCATCCATTAAAAATATGCTGCTGTTATCTGCTGATATACTGATACTCATCGCTGTATTTCTCGCGATAATCTCCGGAGTGGATTATTTCTGGCGAAACAGGTCTATTCTAAGGCGACTGGTGCTGTGAAAATCCTGGTCCGGTATATTGGAACAGCTGTTGCGACGGTCTTTGGAGCTGGATATTTACCGGTTGCTCCCGGAACTGCCGGAAGTCTCATATCCGTGATAGTGTTTCTCCTGATTCCGGCAGGAAATTCTCTCCATTTACTTATTCTTGCGGTTATTCTTCCAGTTGGATACTGGGGCGGCTCAATCGGCCAGAAATTGTGGGGCAACGATCCCTCGCGGGTGGTGATTGATGAATTTGCCGGATGCTGGATTGCATGTCTTGCGGTTCCCGGCTCATGGGGTATTACAGGAATTGCAGTTGCGTTTATTCTGTTTCGGGTATTCGATATTCTGAAGCCATGGCCGATATCGGTATTTGACAGAATGAAATCTCCGGCTGGAATACTGCTTGATGATGTTGCTGCCGGTGCATTAGCAGCAGTTATCATCTTTATTGGAAGCCAACTCTATGGAATTATCTGACAGAATTCTTGTGAAAGAAATTGGTGCTATTCTGCGGCAAAATGGACAGACACTCTCAGTTGCTGAATCCTGCACCGGAGGACTCGTAGGAATGCTGCTTACTTCCGAACCAGGTTCATCGAAGTGGTTCGCGGGCGGTGTCATTGCTTACACTGACAGGATAAAGACTGATCTGCTCGGTGTGCCATCAGAAATGATTCAGGAGTTTGGCGCCGTAAGCAATGAGGTGGTCGCAGCCATGGCCGGTGGTGTACGAAATCTTACCGGAACTGACTACTCGGTTTCCATATCCGGAATCGCCGGTCCGACAGGAGGAACACATGAAAAACCGGTGGGGACTGTCTGCATGGCAGTCGACAGCGATGGATTCAGCACAGCCGTGATGAAGCATTTCTCCCATTCCCATTCATATTCGAGAGAAGTGGTCAGACAGGCATCGGCAAGCTATCTTCTTGGAATGCTGTATTCGGGATTACGGAAAGATGGAAAATGAGGGTATTCGTAGCGCTTGAGCTGCCCGAACATATGTTCAGGGAAATTCAAGGATGGCAGGAACAGTTGATGCATCTTCATCCATCACTCAAATGGGTCAAACCTGAGCACATGCACCTGACTCTCAGATTCTTTGGAGACATAAAAAGAAGCAGAATGCTCGAGGTTGAGAAACTGCTGTCTTCAAGACAAATGGGGCAGACGGAATTCACACTTGATAAACTTGGAACTTTTTGTGGTAAGGATCAACTTCCATCCGTATACTGGCTTGGAGGAAGTTTTCCATCCTCAATATCGCATATTGCTGAAGAACTCGGAAAAATCCCGGACGATCGCGGAAGGATCAACTGCAAAAAATATCTTCCGCATATAACGATTGCCAGACGGAGAATGTCATCCGCATCGCCGCAACTTCCGGAACCGCCGGTATTACATGGTAGATTCCATGAAGCAGTTATATTCAACAGCAGACTGACTCCGGCCGGACCGGAGTACAGCAGATTGAAAAGATTCGATTTTCATTTAGCAGAAAGGTGATTCAATGACTGATAAACGTAAATCTGCCGAGAAGGAAAAAGCCCTTAAAGCGGCTTTTCTCCAGATCCAGAAACAATTTGGACAGGGCGCGGTCATGCGCCTGGGTGAACGCTCTCATATGAAAGTTGATATAATTTCAACAGGTTCAATTGCTCTTGATGCCGCGTTGGGAATAGGAGGTATACCCAGGGGAAGGGTTACGGAAATATATGGGGCTGAAGCTTCAGGTAAAACAACTCTTGCCCTTCATATCATTGCCTGTGCTCAGAAAAAAGGCGGCGAGGCTGCATTTATCGATGCTGAGCATGCTCTTGATCCTATCTATGCCAAAAGACTGGGCGTTAAAATAGATGATCTTCTGGTTTCTCAGCCCTCAAACGGCGAGCAGGCGCTGGAAATAACAGAAATGCTTGTCAGAAGTAACGCGGTTGATGTCATAGTGATTGATTCTGTCGCGGCGCTGGTGCCCAGAGCTGAAATTGAAGGGGAGATGGGTGACAGCCATGTAGGTCTTCAGGCCCGGCTGATGTCGCAGGCTCTCCGAAAACTGACCGGTGCGGTGTCTCACTCGAATTGTTCTGTGGTGTTCATAAACCAGATCAGGATGAAGATTGGAGTTATGTTCGGAAACCCGGAAACTACAACCGGCGGCAGGGCACTGAAATTTTACAGCAGCGTACGTCTGGATGTAAGAAGAATTGCGTCCATAAAGCAGGGTGATGAAGTTGTAGGGAGCCGCACAAGGATAAAAGTTGTTAAGAATAAACTGGCTCCTCCTTTCCGGAATATCGAATGTGATATTCTCCACGGTTTCGGAATATCCAGACATGGTGAACTCATTGACATTGGGATGGATATCGGTCTGATAACGCGCAGAGGAACGTGGTATTCGATGGAGGACATTCAACTCGGACAGGGGCGCGAGAACAGCAGGACCTTCCTTCAGGAAAACCCGGATATTGCCGATTCCCTGGAAATGAAGATCAGGGAGAAACTTGAAATACCCGGACAGGCAGATCAGGAGGAAACCGGGGAGAAGAAGGAGTAGAAGCTGGCTCTCATAGAGGAAATCAGACAGATCAGGAAGGGATGGCTCCTTGTCACTGCAGGCGGAAGATCATGGCTGCTTCCACAGGATCAGATCGTGCAGCTCGGGCTTGAACCTGATGTGAAAATTGATGCTGACATCGTTGAGGAAGCAGCTGTAAGCAAACAGGCTCCGGCAGCCAGAAAAGACACCGAGAGATACCTGGCGAAATCCGAACACACAGTCAGCCAGCTCAGAAAATTTCTTCTTGAAAAAAAGTATCTTGAGC
>DAOWNO010000116.1 GCA_030642525.1 Candidatus Aegiribacteria sp. | reverse complement strand
TTTCGGTTTTCTTCGAATCCTTTGCTGAAATGTCCTATTCGGTTTTCAGGGCCGGAGAAAAGATGGTATACGAATCAATTTCCAGGATTACAAAGGGAATAACCGGTCTGATCGCCGTACTGCTGATAATACACTTTAATCTGGGACTCATCGTGGTTGCCTTCGCCTACGTCATCCGGACAATTGCCGCAGCCGTTACTGCAATTACAGGACTCAGGGGAACAGGGTTCTCAATACGGCCTTCTACCGATAAGGGGAAACTGAAGGAACTGTTCATTGCCGCGCTGCCGCTTGGGATCATGGGGCTGGTCGTCGTTATTCATCAGAGAGCGGATAACATCCTCATCAGACAGATGCTCGGTGAAAATGCGGTTGCAGCATGGCAGGAGTGTCTCAGGATAATAGAATTAATGATCCTCCTGGTTGTTCCCACATTATTGCCTGGTGCCCTGTTTCCGTCACTGTGCAGAGCATTCAGGGATGGCGGGTATGAGCGGCAGATCGGTTATATGGCGAGAATATTCACCGGACTAACTGTACTGCTTTCCCTTTCAGTCGTATCAACGGGAAGCAGATTTCTGAGGTTCGTCTGGGGAAGCGGATATCTGAGAGACATCAGCGCTCCGGAACTGCAGTTATGTCTGTATTTATGTCTGCCAGGACTTGCAGCAGCATATCTTATGAACATACTGCTTGCATCCCTGCTGGCAGTGAACAGGGTAAAGATAGTCATACCGGTCACGTTCGCAGCGCTGATACTCGTTGTCGGAGGTAACCTTCTGCTTATGCCTGTGATAGGATTGCCCTCTGCCGGAGTATTTTATGCAGGGGGTAATTTACTGATACTTGTCTGTTATTGGGTATTTCTCAGATGGAGAGGTTATTCCCTGCCGATATGGAGGGAGACAGCGATCTCCATTCTTGTTTCACTGCCTGCATTTGCAGCTATTCCTCTGATCCGCAGTCTGCCATTCCTTCCTGCTCTGTTCCTGCCTGCCCTGATCTACATACCTGTCTGGTGGCTCTCAGGTGGTGGAAGGGCGGTTCGTGAAATATTTGTCCACGGAACAGAATAGAATGATACATTGAATGATATTCCTGACTGCAGGTTTTCCAATGATTGCCTGTATGGTTATTCCAACAGCAGCGTATCTGATTCTATGGTTTATACAAGGAGGAGCTGATACGCTTCTCAGGAAGCGGGAAGTATTCTCATGAATTCGGGAATTATCAATATATAGGGTATTTTCAGTAATTATCATACAACATATGATGGCTAGCGAATCGAATATCTTAGAATTATACTATATGATGTGGCGGAATATTACTGAATACATAACATATGGTATGAAATGAATAAAAAGCAGAATACTGATGAATCCAGCTCGGTTTACGACGAGAGCAAAGTAAAAACCCTATCCTCTATTGAACATATCCGTCTTCGAACCGGTATGTATATCGGTCGAATCGGAGATGGTTCTCATCCCGATGATGGTATTTACGTCCTCTTCAAGGAGGTAATGGACAATTCGGTTGATGAGTTTATCATGGGGTGCGGAAAGCGGATTAGAATCAGGCAGGGGAACGATTCTCTTTCAATAAGGGATTTCGGCAGGGGAATTCCGCTTGGCAAGCTGGTGGAATGTGTTTCGAAGATAAATACAGGAGCCAAGTATAATACGGATGTATTCATGTTCAGCGTCGGACTGAACGGAATCGGAACCAAGGCGGTGAACGCTCTGTCGGAGAGTTTCAGGGTGGTTGCATATCGCGATGGAGAATATCGGGAGGTTGTATTCTGCAGAGGAGAGCTGCAGAGCGATGTAACAGGTACTACCACAAAGAGGAACGGGACTCTGGTCGAGTTCACACCTGATCCCGAGATCTTTGGAGAATACGCGTTCAGAGAGGAATTTCTGCAGGATCGGTGTCAGCATTACGCGTATCTCAATGCAGGACTCAAGGTTCAACTGGATGGACATACATACATATCCGAAGATGGTCTGAAGGATCTTCTGTACGATGAAGCAGGTGATACTGCGATATATCCGGTAGTTTTCTTCCGAATGAAAACAATTGAGTTCGTCCTTACTCATACAACTGATTTTGGCGAGAGGTATCTGTCATTTGCCAATGGACAGTACACTTCCAGCGGAGGTACTCATCTCTCGGCATTCAAGGAGGGCGTAACCAAGGGGATCAATTCCTTCACCGGTGAAAGCTATTCGGGCCAGGATGTTCGTGAGGGAATAATCGCCGCAATTTCCATTCGTCTTAAGGAGCCTGTATTCGAATCTCAGACCAAGACCAGGCTGGGCAACAGTGACATCAGGGGATGGATTGTAAATACGGTCAAGACCGAACTCGAGCAGCATCTTCACAGGAATCCGAAAGACGCTGAAATACTGGTTAATAAAGTCAAGACAAATCAGAAAGTGCGAACCGAGCTCAGCAATGTTAAGAAAAAAGCAAGACAGCAGGCCAAGAAGATCGCTCTGAGAATTCCCAATCTGAGGGACTGTAAAATTCACCTTGGCGACTCCGATCAAAGGGCAGAGGAAAGTTCGATATTTCTTACTGAAGGGGCAAGTGCTGCCGGAAGTATTATTGCATGCCGGGATGTGTATACGCAGGCTGTTTTCGCCCTGAAAGGCAAGCCGCTGAATTGTTACGGCCACCGGCAGGATACTGTCTACAAGAATGAAGAGATTTACAACATCATGAGAGTCCTCAATATTGAGAATGATATCGATGGACTGAGGTATAACAGGATAATTCTCGCTACCGACGCTGATATTGATGGTATGCACATCAGAAATCTGCTGCTGACTCTGTTTCTGCATTTCTTCGAAGGTCTTGTTCTGGATGAGCACCTGTTTATTCTGGCAACACCTTTGTTCCGTGTCAGGAATAAAAAGGAAACTTTCTACTGCTACAGCGAAAAAGAGCGGGACGAAGCGATTGGGAAGGTTGGCAAGAAAGCAGAGATCACGCGATTCAAAGGTCTGGGTGAGATATCACCCGGTGAATTCGGTCAGTTCATTGGTCCGGATATCAGACTTGAGCCGGTTCGAATAACACGCCTGAAAGAAGTACCCGATATGCTCAGGTTCTACATGGGCAAGAATACTCCGGAAAGACGGGAATTCATCATGGAGAACCTCATATGAGCGACACCAGCCTGAAGAAACTATTCAACAGAAATTTCCTTGAGTACGCCTCCTACGTGATAAAGGACAGAGCCATACCTGATGATGCCGACGGACTCAAGCCGGTCCAGCGCAGGATACTCTGGTCCCTGTTCGAGATGGACGATGGAAGGTTCAGCAAGGTTGCCAATGTTATCGGACACTGCATGAAATACCATCCCCATGGTGATCAATCAATAGGAGACGCGCTGGTTTCACTCGCGAACAGGGGTTACTTCATTGAGCGGCAGGGGAACTTCGGAAATATTTATACAGGTGATCGGGCTTCTGCGCCAAGGTATATTGAGTGCAGGCTTACCGAACTTGCGAGAGAAACCCTCTTCAACAAGAGGATAACGGATTTTTCCCCGAGCTATGACGGCAGAAACAGCGAACCTCTTCTATTGCCTGTGAAACTCCCCGCTGTTCTCCTCCTCGGAGCTGAGGGTATAGCGGTTGGCCTGTCGACACGTATTCTGCCTCACAATTTTCAGGAGGTTCTGAAGGCTCAGATTGCATGCCTGAAAGATCAGGAATTTGAACTCTTTCCCGATTTTCCTCAGGGTGGAAGAATTGACGTAACAGATTACGATGACGGCAGAGGAAGGATAAGGAACAGAGCCAGGATAGAGAAGCAGGGTCAGAAGAATCTTATTATCAGGGAACTCCCCTGGGGCACAACGACTGAATCAATAATCAGCTCTATTGAACTGGCCGCAAACAAGGGTAAAATAAAAGTTGCGTCAATTGATGACTACACAACTAATTCGGTTGAAATCAATGTAAGGCTTTCCAGAGGTGTCAGTGCCGATGAAGGGCTCAAACTGCTCTTCGCGCATACTGACTGTGAAAAACCGCACACCTCAAATATCATTGTCATTCAGGAAGGCTATCCGGTTGAGACAAACGTTACAGAACTTGTCCATTACAGTACGGGCAGATTGATAGAAATTCTGAAGCTTGAGCTGAAGCTTGAGCTTGATGACTTCAGAAACAGGCTTCACTGGCTTGATCTCGAGCAGATCTTCATTGAGAACAGGCTCTACAAGAACATAGAGGAATGCACATCCTGGGAGAACGTCCGGGATGCGGTGAGAAACAGTCTTCAACCTTTTATCGAGCAGAAGAAAATTGAGGTTACCGAAGAGGATATTGACAAGCTGCTCTCTCTGAAGATTCGAAGGATATCAAGGTTTGATATTGATAGTCACAGGGCAGAAATGAGTGATATCAGTAAGAAAATGAAGAAAGTAAGGTTGAATCTTCGCAATATTGTTGAATTCGCTGTAACCTATCTGGAAAGACTTCTTGAAAAGTACGGAAAAGGATATCCACGCCTGACCAGTATTGAGGATTTCAGCAATATCGATGTCAAGAAAGTTGCTATCAGGAACCTGAAAGCGGGATTCAATCCCGAGACCGGATTGCTTGGTACTTCCATCAAGGGTGAGAAGGTTTTCAATGTTTCCGAGTACGACAGGTTCGTGTTTTTCCTGAAAAACGGAGCTTACAGAGTTATCCCGATTCAGGACAAATATTTTATTGACGGCGAAATACTCTATTGCGGAGTGCTTGACAAGAGTATGATCTTTACAGCTGTCTATAAGCAGAAGGATACTGAGATTGCCTACATCAAGCGTTTCTGCGTGGAGAGCTTCATACTTGACAAGGAATACCGATTCGTTCCCGAAGGAGGGACTGCTGTCTTCTTCACCCACGAATTGGAAATAAAACTGGATTTCTGGTTTGAACGAACAAAGAGGATGAGGAAGAGAAAAGATGACTGTCTTATCTCGGAATACAGAGTAACAAGTGAAAGCGCGATAGGCGTGCAGCTCTGCGGAAAGAAGATCATCTCAAGCATAAAAGGTATTCCGATCGATGATGATATAACCGCAGAAGATGTTGAGCCTCCGGATGAGTCGCCTGAAGAGGAAACTGAAATATCAGAAGAAGAAGCTGTCCCTGCGGACACCGGGAAGACACAGCCTGCATCTCCGGAAAAGATTGATCAGGAAACGGAAGAATATCACAGGCGCGTATCAGAGGTACTCAAGAAGGCTGAGGAAATCGTAACCCCCGACGACGATGAAGAATCCGGAGATCTGTTCGGAACAATTCCTGTTGATCCCGAAAGCAATTCATAAAGAGCAGAAGAGTTGCCGTATCCGGAAAGCTTATCGAGATCGTACGATCTTCTGTTCATGCATAACGAGTCAGATCATTTCTCTGTCAACAGCCTGAATATTTCAAGAGATCGCAAGCCGCGAATGTCTGTTATAGTATTGTCTCCTGAATATGATATGATTATGGATAACACTATCAGTAATTCAACGGAAGATTAACGCTCCGCATTGATTTCCGCCGCTGTCACAGGCAAGATAGATGTGAGGGAGCTGGCATGACATATCCCGGAATAAACAGTAATAAGCCTTTTGTTATGTGAGTAAAAATCAGTTCGATGAAGGAGCTTTCGGTAGAACACTTCCTTTATTAAGTTTTTGGCATTGAAGTCTTAATAGTATTTTGCGTAATTCAGCAAATCTGAATAAGATGTCAGCACGATTATGCGACGCGGAGAAACAGGTCATTACGATACCGGAAGCATAGATGAAGAGCAGGTCTGTGCCTTCATACCGGATCCCTTGCCACATTTGCCTACACTGGTGTTGGAAGGTCCTCTGCAGCAAACCCTGGAAGCGGATGTTCTGGCCCTCGGACGACTTGACGGCGTTTCGGCTCATCTGCCGGACAAGGAACTTTTCCTGTACTCATATGTACGCAAGGAAGCCGTACTCTCTTCTCAGATCGAGGGTACTCAGTCATCATTATCTGATCTTGAGGCAGGATTCATTCAATCAATGACCGCTTGCCGGATAACTCAGTTCGCACAATCCCCTCGATTGCCTCCAGCTCATCGTTCCTGAGGAAAGCGAATTGTGTTTTCCGCTTGCCTGCGGACAACCTGCCATTGTTCTGCAGACAGAGCTTGATGAACAGGTCAAGCTTCTTATCCGGCATATCAATCACTTCCTGTATTGCCTTTCTGGCTCTATCGTAATCCACGAGAAAATCCAGTTCCATAGCAAGTTCATGGTCAACAGTCATCTTGACAAACTCAAAGAGAGTCTCAGCCTGTACCGTCATATCTATGTACCTGTAGAAGTTTCCCGTCTCTCCACTGACGGTCATTTGTCCCAATTCATCCAGATCGAATTTCAGCAAGGACAGTAGTGGTCGGGAAAATGCTTCAAGAGCGTAATCATACAGGTCAGGTTTTTTCAACATCGCTGCTGAAACAGGGAACATCAACCCCTCTGGAACTGCATTCTTGAGAAACAGGATGTTGTGAATCAGAAAACGGTGGATTCTGCCGTTTCCATCCTCGAACGGATGCATGAATACAAAACCGAAAGCCACAATTGCAGCATGTATAACCGGAGGCAGCGAAGCTGCATTCTCCAGCATGTTCGTATGCGATTCCAGCAAGCCGTACATCAGTGATTCAACATCTTCAGGCTTAGGGCATACGAAATAAATTCTCTGATCCCTGAAGGAAATCATCTCCCCGACGTAGTTCTG
>DAOWNO010000215.1 GCA_030642525.1 Candidatus Aegiribacteria sp. | reverse complement strand
TTCCAGCCCCAGAGCGGCAAACAGGTTCTTGTGACGGGAGATGAACGCATCACAAACCATGTAATTACAATTACCATCAATATAGGAAGCTCTGAAAATGGCTGTTACTTTCTCAGCAGCATGCAGGGGATCAGATCCAGGCGCTGCTCCCACACTCAATGATGTAGCAGTAATATCTTCCCTGAATAGAAATGAAGCAGTTATCAGATCGGTGAGAATAATTGATGAATTGTATTCCTCAATACCATAATCTATCACAGCACACACCCGTACAGATACAATTGTGTCTACAAGCAATCTCCCTATCGCAGAGAATTCAGTAACATCAGTAGAAGCTAGTCTGATCGAATCACCGTCGGATACTCCCAGTCTTGTCGCAAGGCTGTGCCCGAGAACCGCCCCTCTTCCGGCAATGTTCATTCCGTTGAGTCTGTTGCTTGAAACCAGAGAAGGTTCAATATCCCAGTCAACTCCCCTTACCCGAACGCCGGCAACATCTCCACTGCTTCCAGCTGCTACAGCTGTTTTCTCCAGAACGGGCGATACACAGGTAAGTTCATCCAGCGAATCCGCAAGGTTCTTCACAAAGAGGAGATCGGCTTCTTCAACAGGGTATCCTCCCGGCGTTCTCACTTCCAGAGGAGGATGAATCGCTGCGAGATGCTCCATGATGGTCCCGGAGAAACCATCCATGAAGGCATGTAGAATTAACAGAGCTGCCACACCAATGGCAATACCGACAATTGAGAGAAGAGATACGGTTCTGACAAAGCCTGAATTAGATCTGCTGAGTATCTGTCTCCAGGCAATACACAGAATAAGAGGATAATTCACTTATTCTGCCGCCGCAGATTAGGAAACAAAATCGTATCTCTGATCTTGCTTGTTCCGGTTAGAAGCATAACGAGACGATCAATGCCAATTCCCATCCCACCGGCCGGAGGCATTCCGGTTTCCAGCGCGTAAAGGAATTCTTCATCAACCGAACCCTCCCGATGGATATTGACCTCAGCCTGTTCCTCAAGAATTTGCCTTTGAAGGATCGGATTGTTCTGCTCACTGAAAGCATTCGCAATTTCAAGCCCCAGTACAAATGCTTCAAATCTTTCAGTCACACCAGGTGACCCGGGTTTACCCTTCGCGAGAGGTGATAGAGCATCCGGATAATCAACAACAAAAGTAGGCTGCTCGATTCTGTCAGCAACATAAAAGTCAAAAAGCTTGTCAAGAAGTGTGATTCTGTCCTTTGCAGGTGTAGCGATACCATTCTTTCTGGAGAGTGTTTTAAGATCTTCCGGTTCCCAGGAAAAGAGATCCTCTCCACTCGCTTTCGAAAGTGATTCAAGGAATCCGATCCTTATGAATGGCTGCGAAAGATGAATCAGAGTTCCCTGGTATTCAAGATCTGATCCGATTCCTGAAGCCATTGACGCAGTAATGACCATTTTCTCGAATCGAGTCATCATTACATTGTAATCCGCATATGCCTCGTACATTTCGAGTTGTGTAAATTCAGGACTGTGCGTCCGGTCGATTCCTTCATTCCTGAAATCTTTTCCCAGTTCGTAAACTCTATCGATTCCACTGACAAGGAGCCGCTTAAGATACAGCTCTTTGGCGATTCGCAGAAAGAATGTTTCATTCATGCTGCTATAGTGTGTTTTGAACGGCTCCGCGGCTGCACCGCCGTAAACAGACTGTAATACAGGAGTTTCGACTTCCAGGAAATCGTTTGAATCGAGGTATGATCTGAGTGAGGATATTATCCGGCTTCTCTTTCTGAATCTATCGAGAGAATCTGGATTTATTATAAGATCAACGCATCTGTGACGATAGAGGTAATCTCTGTCCGTAACCTCATCGTAAGCCACTCCCTCCGAGTCAACCTTGACGACAGGAAGCTGCCTGAGACTCTTGCTCAGTATTGTCAGCTCAGTACATTTGACAGTCAATTCACCCAATCTGGTTGTAAAGATCGACCCGTTAACCTGGATTATATCTCCAAGATCGAGAAGACCGACAACAGACCAGGTCTTTTCGTCAAGAACATTCGAGCTCAGATAAAGCTGAATGGAACCTGTGCTGTCACGAAGATCAACAAAAACTGTCTTGCCATGTTCTCTTTTCCCGGTGATCCTTCCTGTAACGAATAAGCTTTCCTCTGTCTCTCCTCCATCTCTGACCTCTTTCATGGAAAGCGATTTATGGCTTCTTGGAGGAAAGGGATCAATCGAAAATTCCGTCTGCAGTCTTTCGAGCTTGCCTCTTCTGAGACTCTGCTGCTCATCACTCATAATTACTGACCGTTCTTTCTGAGATATTCCTCAATAAACTCCTGTATTTCACCTGACAGGATACTATCAATATCTGATGTCTCCATACCGGTTCTGTGATCCTTCACCATTTTATAGGGATGCATTACATAGGATCTTATCTGATTACCCCAGGAAACATCCTTTTTTGTTTTTTCCATTTCTGCCTTTTCTTCCCGGCGTTTCTTCTGTTCAAGTTCATACAGGCGAGCCCGGAGAATTCTTCTTGCCACCTCTCTGTTCCTGAACTGAGATCGCTGATTCTGGCACGTGACAACGATTCCGGTCGGAATATGCGTCATTCTTACAGCTGAATCTGTTTTATTGACATGCTGCCCACCGGCCCCGCTTGCCCTGAAAGTATCTACTCTTATTTCATCATCAATAAGTTCGATTTCAATGGTATCATCAAGATCAGGGAGCGGAAATATAGAAGCAAAACTGGTATGTCGACGATGATTCTGATCGAAGGGTGATTTTCTCACAAGCCTGTGGATTCCGCCTTCAGCACTGAGATATCCGTAAGCCCATGGTCCTTTTATTGACAGAATCGCTTCTCTGATTCCACCCTCTACACCACCCTCACTCATGCTCAGTAATTCAACATCAAATTCCTGCTTCTCAGCCCAGTGAATGTACATCTTCATCAGCATTTCAGCCCAATCCTGACTATCCTGCCCCCCGGCACCTGACCGGATTGTCAGTATTGCATCATTCCTGTCGTTAGGACCTGACAGCATCTGCATGAAATCAAGACGGTTTAATTTCCCATTCACCCATTTCAGATTAACTGAACATTCCCGTTCCAGTTCTTCATCAGGATCATTGGAAAGCAGTTCAACTGCTATCTCCACATTTTCAAGTTTGTTTTCTACTTCTTGAATAGGATTGATCCGGGCCTGGATCTGCTTATGCTCATTTATGATCTTTAGAGCAGCTTCCCTGCTGTCCCAGAATCCGGGTTCAGCCATGGTTTTGTTGAGTTTCTCATCAGTTAAAACAAGCAAAGGGAAGTCAAAGACACTCCTTGAGTCTGGTGAGTCTCTCAAATGCTTTTTTGTAAACTGAGCGCAAATCTTCGACTGTCATCTGAACCTCTCATTAATTATAAGCAGCACTGTTTCCACCGATCATCGGAATATAAGGCTTTTCAATCTTTATTACTAAGCCTTGGTGCCAAGGTTGACCCACAGGCAATACAGAATTATTCTGAGGACTTCTTCAGGAGGTAAGATGTTTTCAGATATATCGGGTTACGTGCTGGAACTGCGCGAAGCTTTCAGCACCCATATTGTATTCGGGGTCGGGGTTCTTCTCATGGGCAGCTATTTCATGGGGCGGCTTGCGGAAAAAGTACGGCTTCCGGCCATAACCGGTTTCATACTTGCAGGCCTTCTCCTTGGTCCGTCATGCATAGGTCTTGTTCATGAAAACCTTGACGAAAGCCTTGCTTCGATAACCGAGATCGCTCTGGCTCTCATCGCCCTGGTGATTGGAAGTGAATTCAGTCTGAAAAAACTCAGATCCATCGGCAGGCCGGTGGTCATCATTACCATGTTCCAGCTTTTCGGTGCATTCATACTTGTTACGACCGGTCTCGTTATTGCGGGAATGAGGCTGGAATTCGCGGCAATCCTGGGAGCTATAGCATCAGCAACTGCACCAGCGGCAACGGTCGCGATTATCAGAGAACTCAAGGCAAGAGGACCGTTTGTGGATCACCTGTATGGAGTCGTAGCTCTTGATGACGCAGGATGCGTACTGCTCTTCGCAGCGGTTACGGCTATTGCAGGTAATTCCCTGGGATCAGCCGGCGATCTTGTTACTTCAGTTTTTCATGCTGTCATTGAAATTATCCTGTCACTGGTACTCGGGTCATTGGCAGGATGGCTCCTGCATCTCCTGACCCGAAAAAGGCGGAGAACCAACGAAGTCCTGATAATACTACTCGGGGTAATACTCATTCTTTCAGCAGTCTGTAACAGTTTCCATCTCAGCGCTCTTCTTGCCAGTATGGCTGCCGGTGCTGTTATGGCTAATCTTTCAAGGAAGACCCACCG